>CALBHI010000504.1 GCA_937894535.1 uncultured Verrucomicrobiota bacterium | reverse complement strand
CTCCGGTAATCGGTAATATAAAAACCGGAACCCTTGAACAGCAGACCCGCCCCCGAGCTGAACTTCTTCACGACTTTGCCCTTGCAGGTCGGACACCGCTTGACCGGTTCGTCCTTGATGCTCTGGAACTTTTCGAATTCGTAGCCGCACTTCTGGCAGGCATACTCGTAGGTCGGCATGGCGATTCTCTACCCTTTCGGAAAACAGTGATTACGACACTATAGGCAAACACCCGGAACACGTCAAACCCGCTGATAACGCGCAATTTCCATTGCCCTGCGCGTCGCCGCACCCTATACGTGGCCTTATGATCGTCATCACGTCCTACCTGGAGGAACGCACCGCACGCATCGATGCCGCGCTGGACCGGCTGCTCCCCCCGTCCTCCACCCCACCCGCCCGCCTGCATGAGGCGATGCGCTATAGTGTGTTTGGTCCGGGGAAACGCCTGCGCCCGATCCTCTGCCTGGCCGCCGCCGAATCCGTCGGTGGCGATCCCGCCGTGGCCCTGCCCCCCGCCGCCGCCGTGGAGATCCTCCACACCTACACCCTGATCCACGACGACCTGCCCGCCATGGACAACGACGCCCTGCGCCGCGGCCGCGCCACCTGCCACATCGCCTTCGACGAGGCCACCGCCATCCTCGCCGGCGATGCCCTGCTGACCATGGCCTTTGCCTGGCTGGCCGATACCCGTCCCGCCCCGCCCTACACCGCCGCCGACCTGATCCGCGAACTCGCCACCGCCGGGGGCAGCACCGGCGTCATCGGCGGTCAGATGGCCGATATCGCCGGCGAAGGCCAGCAGCTGACCATCGAGCAGTTGATCTACATCCACACCCACAAGACCGGCGACCTGATCCGTGCCGCCACCCGCCTCGGCGCCATGACCGCCGGTGCCGCCCCCGAGGCCCTCGCCGCGCTGACCTCCTACGCCGAAAAAATCGGTCTCGCCTTCCAGATCGCCGACGATGTCCTCAACGCCACCAGCACCGCCGGCGAACTGGGGAAAGCTACCGGCACCGATGCCGCCCTCGGCAAAATGACCTACGTCGCCGCCTACGGCGTGGAGGGCGCCCGTGAACGCGCCGCCTCGCTGATCGATGACGCAAAGTCCGCCCTGCGCGACCTCCCGGGACCTACCGACGCCCTGGCCGCCCTAGCTGACTATGTCGTCACCCGCCGCAAATGAGCATGCATCACAAAACGAATCGCCCGGAGCCCCTGCGATGAAATGGATCCCCCACCTCCGCTTCCGTTACGCCCACAAACTGTTCATCAGCCACATCATCGCCGTATTCCTGGTATCCGGCAGCGTCGGTACCTTTTTCTACGTGCGTGCGCTGGACAACCTGATGCGCAGCCTGAAATCCCGTCTGCAAAACAGCGCCGCCCTGCTCAGCCACAGCATCGATGCCCGTGACCTCGCGTCGATCACCGGCCCGGAGTCGATCGAAAACCCTGCTTACCGCGAGGCCCTCGACCAGATGCGCCGCATCCGGCGCACCAACCCGGACATCGCCTACCTGTACATCATGCGCAAGGACGCCGACTCCGTGTCCTTCGTCATCGACTCCGACGAGACCGATGCCCAGGCCATGCCCGGCGACATGTACGAGGACGTCGTCCCCTCCATGCTCATCGGCTTCCACGAAGCCGCGGTGGACGACGAACTGACCGAGGACGACTGGGGCGTTTTCCTCTCCGGCTATGCCCCGCTGGTGAACGGAGAGGGCCGCTACCTGGTCGGCATCGACATGCGCGCCGACGAGGTGAAGAACAAGTTGCGCGAACTCCAACTGACCGGACTCGCCTCGCTGTTCGCGTCCATCCTGCTCGCCCTGCTGTTTGCCCTCTACCTCTCGCGCGGCCTGACCCGCCGCATCGAAACCCTCTCCGCCCATTGCCGCGAATTGTCACGGGGCCACCTCCATGTACGCATCGAAGGCCGCACCTTCGATGAATTCGACGACCTCGCCGGCGCCTTCAACCACATGGGCGAAACGCTCGGCGAAACCCGCACCAACCTCGAGGCCGCCGTGCGCGAACTGCAGAGCGCCCGCGATGAACTGCAAGCGCGCGTGGAGGAACGCACCCGCGAACTCGAGAAGAAAAACCGCCGCCTGGAAGTGATGAGCGGCCTGCTGCCGATCTGCAGCTCCTGCAAGAAAATCCGCGACGATCAAGGGTATTGGAAACAAGTCGAACAGTTCGTGGCCGAACACTCCGGCGCCCGCTTCACCCACGGCATCTGCCCCGACTGCATGGTCCGCGTCTACGGCCACCTGCTGGATGAGGACGAAAAAACCTGATCACCGCGACAGGATCAACCAGAAGCCCACCGCCACCAGCAGGCCCCCGCATCCGCGGGTCAGCCAACCTGCCGATCTGGCCGACAACCACAACGCCGCACGCCCGGCCATCCCGGCATAGACCAACTTGACCCCGCCGACACAGACCGCCGTGGTCACCGCAATCACCGCGATGTCGCCGCCGCGCAGCGACGACACATCGAAGAACGCCGGAAAGAACCCGAGGTAAAACAACACCGCCTTCTGGTCCGCCAAGGTGAGCACCAGCCCGGCAAACAGGCTCGACCACCACGAACCGGCCGCACCGGCGGCGCGGGACACGCCCGGCGACGAAGACCGCACCATCGTCCACCCGAGCCATACCAGGTAACATCCCCCGGCAATCTTCACCCAGATCAACGTTTCCCCGAACCGGGCAACCACCACGTGAAGCCCGCCGAGCGCAAGCAGGATGTAGATGAAATCGCCCAGCACCACCCCGAGCGTCGCCGCCGCCCCGTGACGGAATCCGCCGGACACCGACCGCGCCACCACCGTCGCCACACTGGAACCCGGCAGGGCCGCCAGGACCACCATCGCCCCGGCAAACGCCAGCAACGCCTCAACGGTCACGACGGGAACTCGTCCGAGAGCACACCGGCCACCCGCGCGGCGGCGCCGCCCGAACCGAGCGACGCCTTGACCACGCGCAACCCCTCCACCATCGCCGCCCGCGACGGCGTATCGTCGAGCAACGGCGTGATCGCCGCCACCAGCTTGTCCGGCGTGACCGCGTGCTGGATCAATTCGGGACACAGCTCCCGACCCGCCAGCAGGTTGACCATGCCGAGGTGCGGCACCCGCACCAACCGCTTGCCGATGTGGTACGTCATCGCCGCCGTGCGGTACACCACCACCATCGGACACTCCATCAACGCCGTCTCCAATGTCGCCGTGCCCGAGGCAACCCACGCCGCCCGGGCCTGGCGCAGGATCTCCCGTGTTTTCCCGGAAAGGATGGTGATCTTTTCTGGCCGCTCCGCAACCGCCGCCACCATCGTCCGCGCCAACTGCTCCATCTCCGGCGTGGCCGCCGGCATCAGGAATCCCGCCTCAGGCCGCGTCCGCTCCAACCGCGCTGCCGCAGCCAGCAGGTCCGGCAACAACCGCTCCAGCTCCTGGCGACGGCTCCCCGGCAACAACGCAACGTTGAGCGATCCCGGCCACGGCAGCGGCTCGGGCGGCCGCGCAAACACCGCCGCGGCCTGCTCGACCAGCGGATGCCCCACAAACTGGACATCGAGCCCGGTGTCCTTGAAGATTTCGACCTCGAAGGGGAAAATCACACACAGCCGGTCAAGGATCTTTGCCATCTTCGGAATGCGCGAACGATGCCAGGCCCACACCTGCGGACACACGTAGTAGATGACCCGCACCCCGCGCCGCTTGAGCTGTGCAGCGAGGCGGAGGTTGAAGCCCGGATAATCGATCAGCAGCGCGGCGGCGGGCTTGCGGCGGTCCACCTCGTCGAGCAGGTCGCGGAAAACCCGCCGGAAGAACCCGTAGCGCTTCAGCACCTCGACCAGCCCGAGCACCGCGAGGTCACGCACATGCTGGCGCAACGAAACGCCCTGTGCGGCGAGTCCATCGCCGCCGAGGCCCCACACATCGACCCCCGGCCGCGCGGCGCGAAACGCCTCGATCACCCGCGCGGCATGCATGTCGCCCGACAACTCGCCGGCCACCACCAGCAGGTTCGGCCCTGACCCGTCGCCACTCATCCGTGCTGCTGGCGGCGGCGCATCAGTTGCGTGATGTGCGCGGCGAGCTTCAGCGCCTCGGCCGCATGCACCCCGCTCACCTTCGGCGTGCCCTGGGTGGCCACGCACTCGACGAACGAACGCAATTCGTTGGCCAGTGGTTCGCCCTTCTGGATCGGCACATCCTCGCCGGCGATGCCCTGCGCGGTCTTGCGGAACACCTCGCCCGCCTGCTTCTGGTAATCGAGCGAAATGTAGGCGTCCTCGACGAACACCCGGATCTTGCGCATCCGCTCCGGACTGATCCGGCTCGCCGTGATGTTGGCCACGCACCCGTTCTCGAACTCAAGCCGTACGTTGGCGATGTCCTCGCTTCCGCTCAACACCGGCACGCCGACCGCGCGGACCTCCTTCACCGGCGAACGCACGAGGTGCAGGATCACCTCGATGTCGTGGATCATCAGATCGAGCACGACATTGACCTCGGTGCCGCGCGGATGCATGCCCTCGCGCGGCGGCGGGAACGGGGCTAACCGGTGCGCCTCGATGAACTTCGGATGCCGCGCCGCCTTCTCCAGGTATTCCATCACCGGGTTGA
>CALBHI010000503.1 GCA_937894535.1 uncultured Verrucomicrobiota bacterium | reverse complement strand
ACCAGGGCGACCCCCAACAGGAAAAGCGGCTGGTAAAACACAATACGCTGGGCCAGGGCACCCGCCGACCGGAACCACCACCGGAACGACCACCCCCGCCGCGCCATCGAAGCGGAACGCAGGATCATGCCGTCATCATTACGCCATCACGCCCCCCGAACCAAGCACATCCCGACCCCGCGCCTCACATCACGCTCCGCGCATCCCGGAACCGCATCTCGCCCCAGCACCCTCCGTCCCCGCCACCGCACCAAGACGCAGAGAAAACAGTGCGGTTTTTCCCCGCCTTGCCGTATGATGCCGCCATGAAAAAACGGACCGCCGCCCCCCGCGACCTCGTCGTCTTCGCCACCTTTGAAACCGAATACTTCGCCCTCGGCGGCCTCGGCGCGGTGATGAAACTGCTCCCCGGCGCACTCGGCAAGAACCGCTGTGCCGTGCTCGCCCCGCTGTTCCGGAACCTCGTGGACCTCGACGCCCTGAAACAACGCGGCCTCGTCGCCTCCTGGCGCTCGCTGTTCACCCAGCACGTGCTGGTGCGCGGCATCGCCTACCCGATCGAGGTCATCGAGGCGGTGAACCGCCACGGCCTGCGCACGTTTTTCATCGCCTCGACGACCTTCTTCCAGGCGGTGGACAACCTCTATGTGAACCCCTGCCGCCCCGGCGCCCCCCTCGACCCGTACCGCAATCCGATCAACGGCGAAAAACTGACCGAGGACGCCCTGTTCTTCTGCATCGCCGCGCCCCTCGTGCTCGCCGAACTGGCCAAGGACGGACGCCTCGGCGCGAAACGCCTCGTCCTCCACCTCCAGGACTGGGAAACCGCCGCGATCGCCCAGGCCCTGCTCGTCACCGCCACCCAGCCCGGCCTCACCGCGGTGAAATGCGTGTTGACCATCCACAACCCCTACGACCGACCCCTGCACGCGATGAACTCGCCGCTGACCTGCGACTTCGCCCGCCACCTCGGCCTCGAACTCAACCACTCCGTGCTCGAACAAACCATTCCCCTGCTCGACGCCCCCGTCTCGACCGTCTCCTCCCACTTCGCCCACGAACTCCGCAACGAGGTCCTCTACACCCAGATCTTCTGCCCCCACCTCCAGCGCACCTTCAAACGCGCCGGACTGGTCGGCATCGAAAACGGCATCTTCGGCGAGAAGAAACCCCCGTTCAGCGCGAAAGCCCTCGCTGCCGCCCGCCGCGGCGACACCACCCAGCTCGTCGCGGAAAAACGCGCCCGCCGCGCCGCCCTCGCCGATGTGCTGAACCCCTACCACGCCCGCCTCCGCGCCGCCCGCTCCCCGGCCTGCTGGGGCGGACCCCTCAAGCTCGACAACCCGGACATCCCGGTGTTCTTCATGCTCGGCCGCGACGACCCCCGCCAGAAAGGCTTCGATGTCATCGTCGATGCCATCCATTCCATGCCCCGCGGCGCCGCCCGCTACCTCTTCGCCGTCATGCCCGGCGACGAAGGCCAACTCGGCCTGCGTTTCCTCCGCCGCCTCGCCGAAGACCGGCCCGACGAAGTCTGCGTCTTCCCCTTCCGCGTCGAGAAGGACATCTTCCAAGCCCTGCTCGGCGGCTGCTCCTACATGGTCATGGGCTCGATGTACGAACCCTTCGGCGCCGCCAACGAAGCCTACCTCGCCGGCATGCCCTGCATCGCCCGCGCCACCGGCGGCCTCGTCCAGCAGATCGTCCCCCACGAAGCCTGCCTCGCCGATGAAAATGTGCTCAGCCTCTACGGCCGGATGATCGCCCGAAAATACCACCGCGCCCGCAGCCGCCCCACCGGCCTGCTCTTCCGCGAACAGGTCACCTTCGCCGAGGAAGTCGAAGGCTGGCGCGACATCATCGACTGCGGCTACTGGAACCAAAACCCCAAGGGCGACCGCCTCGCCGACCGCCGCCGCACCGACCTCTTCCGCCACACCGCCGCCAGCGCATCCGCCGCCCTGCGCCTCGCCACCACCCTCTACCGCGATCCCGACGAATACGGCGCAATGATCTACCACGGCTGGAAACTGCTCGACAAATTCAGCTGGGAAAACGCCGCCCGCGCCTACCGCGAACACCTCTACAACCCCGCCTTCGCCTGAACGCGCCGAAACGGCACCCACGCCTACACCTACTCGTACACCCCCATCGATCCGGGCGTTTACGCTTGTAGAAATCAACCTCCCTGCCGGGCCTGCTCGACACCGGCAGACCACGAACCCGCAGGCCGCGTCCAATCCCTGGACAAACGGTCCTCACCGTTGTCCAACCCTTGGACACCGACAACGCACGGAATCAAGAAGGACAACATGCTTGCAACGCCTGCACCCGCCGGGCAGTGGCACACACCAGCACAAACGCGATCAAACCGAACGAACATCCCATCATCGCCATGGCAATCATCAACGAACTTCCTCGCCGTGTAGCCGTTATCCTGTTGTAGACGCGGGCGCCAACCGCGTCATTCGCCGCCCGATACGCCCGACAGATCGTACGCCTTCCTCGAACTCCGGACATCAGCCCGCCAGATGCCGTACCGGCACAGGAATTGGATGAAGGCGATCTTCGCCACCAAACTCAACACCGCAATCCACCACGGCTCCACCATCAACCGCCCCGACGCGTACCGCCACCCGCTCGAAAGCCCCACCATTCCCACCGCCAACCCGATGGCCAACCACCGCGGATGCACCGCCGGGAAGAACCACCGCCGCACCGCCCACCCCGCCAGCACCGGGGCAGCAAAAACGAGCAACACCAGAAGCGTCCACACCACCGCCATAACGATCAATTCCACATGCATGACACCGCTTCCTTAAAATGCCAACCCTTCATCGAACGCAGTCGTCCCCACCGAGGAAAATCCAGCCCCGGCCATTCATCCACGACCCATTCCACTCTGCGCCCTCTGCGTCCTCAGCGGTTCAATTCCGCCGCCCGCGGAACACATCACGAACCACCCGGAACTGCAACGCGGCAAACACCCCGAAACACACCGGCAGCAGCCAGACACCCAGCATCCACCCGGCCGCCATGTCCGGTCGCATCATGGTCAACCGGATCGCCGCCACGACCGTTACCGAAAACCAGATCCACACCAACACCAACGTGATGATCGACCACACCTTCATCGCGCCTCCTTCAACGCACATCAAACCCTGTCCCGGAACACCCACCGGTGGAACGCGTTCCCCGGAACGCGTTAGCCTCCCGACGGGATCCCGCCAACGTCCACGCCCATGCCTCCTTTGCTCCTTGACCTTATCGACGGCCACCATGGGCAACGCCCGGAGGCCCTCGCCATGGATCAACTCTTTCAACTACGCGCGCGGCTTAGCGCCCGTTTTCAGGGCCAAAAAACGCGCCTAAGGCATGATTTGAGAGGATATTTCAGCGTTACTTCTTTAACACGATTTGCTTGCCGATGGTGACCATCAGTTGTTGTGCGTCAGTTACTGGCGCCACGACCTTTTATCAACAAATAAAAGTCACCGTTTACATCTTTCTTATAGAAGTCTCCACCCTCCACATACACGCCAGTGCCGGGCGAAAGACGAACCATCCCTATTGGTATATTTATCCGTGGCCAAAACATATAATACAAAAAGTCGTTGGCAAAGAAGTGTGGAGTTGCGTAGTAAACGACCGGAGGATCACTTACAACCATCACTTCTCCGTATCTGCCTGAAATTGCGCGGTATGATGCCTCGTATGCAACCAGTAGAAATATTAAGTAAATCAGCATGCTTTTTTTCATTAATATATTGCTTGCCGATGCGGACCATCAATTACCGGACTCCATCCCATCCATCGCGTCCCTGAACTCCTCCTCGCGCAGGAGCACATGGTTCAGCACATCATCGAACGCGTCCGGCGCGGACACGCGGGGCCGCCACGCCAGGACGACAAAGGAATTCTCCTTCAACGCGACCAATGCACACGTTTTGCCGAGCAATGACATAACGCCACGTCCTTCTTCTCGCTGGCATCGCGCATCCGCCACACGCCACGGACTCCGAAGCCCATGACAACCAGACCGGGATGATTTGGGGTCACGTCTTGACATTGTACATCACTTCCAATCTCGACTGGAAGGACCGCATCTCTGCATCGGTTTCGCGGTCTTTATGGGCACGGGACTCCAGGCGTCGGATGGCCTGGGCGATGGCCGTGTAATCCAGTCCACCCACTTCACGCGCCAGCTCAACGAGCGTATAGCCGCCCAGCCTTCGCGCCGCCCAGAGCGTGATATCCCGACCCCGGTCGCCACGACGGTCACAGAACGAAGCCCAGGTATCCCCTTTCATCTTTTCCATGCACCGCACCAGTTCAGCCCAATCGATGCGCCTTCTAAGCTGACGTCGACCAGAAGTCTCCCGGCTCACATTCAACCGCCCCCTCAAGCTCTCCACAAACGACTCCCGCCCCAACACAAAACCCCATCGAAGGCTGGTCCATACGTTTTCTTCCTGTCCAGCCAACAACCTCTTTTCCGTCGCCAAGCGATAGCCCTTCCGGCCGCCATTTACGCGGGCCAGCACCTCGGCGGTTGACAACCAGTCCGGGACTTCTTCATAGCCCGCATAGGCCGGATACGAACTCCACCCATGTTTCCGCAAGGCCTCGATCCGACGACTCGCCACTTCCGGTGTAGGTTCGATCCACCCCTGCCGCTCAAGGGCCTTCCTTTGCCTACCCAGCCCCAGCCCCTTGATCGCTACGGGATTGTAGTGGATATACTGAGTGAGGAGCAGCAGCCAGCCTCCGCCCTCGACAATGATGGCTTTGAATCTCCCCTGGAACAGACTCCCGCATTGTTGGTGCTTGCGGTTCCACCAGACACTGTAGCTTACATTCAACCACTGGATTGCCTGGCTTAGATTCGCTTCCGGCGTTCTCACCAGCAGATGGTAATGATTCCCCATGAGAACATACGCATGTACCTCGATGCGATGTCGCGCCGTCATGTCCGACAACAGTTCCAGAAAATGATTACGGTCCGACACGTCCAGGAAAATAGCGCGCCGATTGTGCCCGCGCGCGGTCACATGATACCAACCGCCCGCCAGATTGATTCGCAAGGGTCTACTCATGACGCCGTTTAACTCTCCACCGCCGCTTCATCCATCGCAATGTACAATGTCAAGACGTGACCCCTATTCTCTCCGCTTCATCCATCGCAACGTACAATGTCAAGACGTGACCCCTTGCCTTACACTTTTCTCTATGTAAAATGTCAAGATGTGACCCCTATTCTCTTAGATGTGACCCCTATTCTCTTATTTGCTCCTCTCGAGCCTTATCGTGTTTAGTGAATGCCTGTGCCAGGCGCCTTCCGAGTTGCTCGCCGATGGTAACCGTCAATCAGCGTCATGATCCGTCAATCATATTCCATCATGACATTACTTCAAACCTGCCCCTTTAGCTCTCTTCAACCATAGCCATACAATCCATGCAATAAAGAATATTTGAATAACATGACCATTTAGCGCGACAAACATTCTTCCAGCCTCAACCAATCTATTATCTCCTCCTTCCGCACCAAACATTTTAAAGAAGGCAATGATAAAAATACCCAAAGACATCAATGTTGCGAATATAGTTATTACGGTAACGTGCAACTTCCGCATGATATCATCTCCGCTATATAGGCAGCAGTACACCCTGCCGCACAGACGGCCTCGGCAACGCCACACGCTGCTGAACAAGGCCCAAGACAAGCCAAATAGAACGGCCCGGCCGCGAGACAGGCTAACGCACATGTTGTCAAACAAAACGAGGTGGCTACTACACAGATTGCTTGACATGTTTGTAGCCCTTGCATAGCTGCAGCCTCACAAGCCCCACGACTACAACAGGCAAGACCTAATTTATCGATATTCGACAAAGAATTGTTTTTTATGAACATATACAAATTGATTCCGCCTTTTTCTCCTATCGGGTCCCTGTTAATCCAGCGACTCAACAGCGAATTGTAAAACCTATAGCCGTAATAATTCAACCCCACCGTCGCATCGTACTCCTTGGACGAGAACTGGTAGCGAGGGGGTAGGCCTTTTTGTTCGAGGACGTGGCCGAAGGGGTCGTAGGTGATGCGGGTTGTGGCTTCGCGGGCGGGGGTGGTCATCAGGGTGATGTTGCCCATCAGGTCGGCATGGTACCAGCGGGTGGCGCCGTTAATGCGTTCGGCGAGGATGCCGCCGATGCCGCCGGCGCCTTCGAGGCTTCCCGTCAGGTCGGGACCGTGGGTGTAGGTTTCGATACGCTCATTGCGGCCGTTGAGCACGGCCTTCACCAGCCAGCCCTGGTACACATACCGGTTGGTGGAGTAGCTGCCGTCTTGCTCCAGCATGATGCGTTCGCGGCGGCGGCTTAGTCCGTCGTAACGGTTCTGGAGGAGCACCTTTCCCGTGCCGCGTTCGGTGATCCGGATCAGGCGGTTTTCCTCGTCCCACGCATACACCTTGTCGGCGTCGTTGGTCATGTTGCCGTTGAGGTCGTGACCATAAGTTTTGTTCTTGGCGACGACGTCGACCCGGCTGGTGGCGCTGCGTCCGGCCGCGTCGGTGACGACCGCGGCGAGGATGTTGGTTCCCGCCACCAGTGGAATCCCGGTGGCGGCGTAACGTCCGGCCGGCAACAACGCCGCGACCCGGTTGTTGACCCGCACCGTGGCGCCGGTGGCCGCGACCTCCCCGAGCACGGTGGCGGTGCCCGACCAGGTACCGGTCAGGATCTGGTTGAGCCGGTTGAAGGCATTGCTCATAACGAAACCGTTTTTGCTCTGGCGCAGCGGATTGCCCGCCGGATCGTAGGCGTAGCTGAAATCGTATCCCGGCAGCCGGCTTTTCGCCGAGACGACCTGGCCGATCGGATCGTAGCCGTAGTCGATCTCCTCCCCGTTGCGCCGCTCCCAACTCCGCTGTCCGGCAGCGTCGTACCGGTAATCGCGCCCGTCGAGAATCACCCCGTCCATCGTGCGGTGCATCAGGCTGGTGGCCATCATCAGGGCATCGTAGGCGACGTGGGTATGCACCCCGTTGGGGCGGCTGAGCTGGAGCGGACGGCGGCCGCTCTGGGCGTAGGTGTAGGTGTAGGTTCCTTCGTCGGATCCGATGGCAGCGATGCGGCCGAGCGCGTCGGGCGTGTAGGTCCAGGTGGTCGCACCGAGGGCGACGCCGGTGAGGCGTTTGTCGGCGTCGTAGGTGTAGGCCAGTGCGTCGTTCTGGCTGAAGGGTCCGTCCTCGCCGGTCATCGCGGTGCAGCCTTCGGCGTAGGTGTAGGACGACGTGCCCACGCCATCGACCATGCGGATGCGGCGGTTGAGGGCGTCGTAGGTGAAGGCGACGTCAGCGTTGGTCGGGTAGTCGACGACGAGCAGGTTGCCGGCGAGGTCGTAGTGGTAACGGGTGGTGCGGCCGAGGGCGTCGGTACGCGCGACAAGGCGGCCTTCGGCGTCGTAATCGTAGGTGTGCACGGTGCCGTCGTCGTAGATCTTCATGGTCTGCCGTCCTTCGGCATCAAAGACGAAACGGGTGCGCTGGCCGTTCTGGTCGCGCAGCTCGGTGAGGTTGCCGGCGGCGTTGTAGGTGTAGGCGACGGCGTGGCCGGCGTTGTCGATCTGGTTGGTGACGCGGCCGAGGGCGTTGTGCTGGTAGCGGGTCACGCGGCGGGCGCGGTCGTAGGCAGCGACGAGCAGGCCGTTGGAGTAGACCTGTTCGGTGTAGGAGCCGTCCGGCAGGGTGGCGCGCACGAGGCGACCGGCGAGGTCGTAGGTGTTGGTGACGGCGATGCCGTCCTCGTTGCGCGACCAGACGACCCAGCCGGCTGCGTTGTAGCGGTTGGAGGCGAGGAGCAGGCCGCCCTGGTGGCGGCTGACCAGGCGGCCGGCGGCGTCGTAGCGGTTGGAGGTGACGATGCCGGTGGCGCTGATCTGGCGGACGAGGCGGCCGGCCTGATCGTAGACGTTGCTGGTGGTGTGGCCCTGGCAGTCGGTGGCGGAAACCGGGCGGTTGTTCAGGTCGTAGCGGAAACGCAAGACACCGCCGTCGGGGTTGGTGACGGTGAGGCGGTTGCCATCG
>CALBHI010000502.1 GCA_937894535.1 uncultured Verrucomicrobiota bacterium | reverse complement strand
TGCGGCCGATGTAGCGTTCGCACTGCCGCGTGCGATCGTAGCCGAGCATGATGCCCAGCATGAAGTCCTGCTCCGGGGTCAGCCGGCAATGCGGACAGGACCCGAACGAACGCACCACGTCCACACAGGCCCGGTGCCCGAAATACACGTTCATCCGGCCATCCTCAATCGGCCGGAACAGGTAGTCCACCCCTTCCCCACGCAACTCCGCCTCCACGGCATCCTGCTGCTCCGGGGCGATGGTGTAGAGCGCCAGATCCCGCAACCCGCGGCTGTGCTCGTACAACAAATGGTAAAAGACGTCTAAATTCATGGATGGGATTACAGTGCATTCATGTGTTTTGCATGTCAAGCAAGGCGACGCATGATTTTGTTTCCGCGTCGGGGGCGGCGAGCAACCAAGGATCACGCAGCCGGGCTCTTTATCGACGCCCACCCCACCCCGTCAGAAGCAAGGTCTGTTGCGCATCATCCAAGACCTTATGGTGCGAGATTCCCGATACAGCGGCGTCAGCGCATCACCGTCACGGTTGGCGGAAGAAGATGGAATCCAGACGGAGCGAGGCGCTGGATGATGCGGAATGATTGATCACAAAGATCGAGCCGATGCGTGGCGGCGTCTTCGCCGGTCCGAGCGGGATGCGCAGGATCTGCCAGTTCGTGGTGATGGTCGGCAATCGGATCAGGCTGGAATTGGTACTGGTACTGGTGGACGTGAAGCCATCCACGCGAAGGTTCACGTTATCAAGGACTCCGGTGGTACCGGAACGGATCGCGAACTCCAGCAGGCCATCGGGAGGCGTAGTAAACCGGCGCGGCGCACCGAGAATGAATCCGCTTGAGGTGGCCAGATTGGTGATCGACAAGCCAGCCGACCCCTGATACGCGGCCCCGGGGTTGGTTGGATTGAACGTCACACCGCCAAACGGCGTAAAGGACCACCGGTCGCCCAGGATGCGGCTGAAATCGTTCACATAGATCGGCGACAGGATCCATTCCGGCTTCGTTTCCAAATCCGGGAATACCGTGAACTGGCTCGAGGCGACATACCGGGCACCGGTCGTGATCACGTTGATCGGGGGAAACGAAACGACCTCACCGAAACGGCTGGTGATCCGCGCCTGCATGGGAAACGCATTGATGAGTCCAACATAGTCGAATCGGTTCCCCAGGGATCGGGGCAGATTGGACCAGGCTCCCCCCGCAAACTGCACCTCCAACGAATGTACGCCCGCCCGGTAGTTGTAGGGGGTCAGGGAAAAGGTGAACGCGCTGCTAGCGGCAACAAACATCTTCACGTTTCCGGAAACCGGCGCGGGCACCAGCCGGTAGGTGGCCGTTCCATAACCACCGGACTCGATAAACAGGTTGGTATAGGCGGCTTGTCCGATATCGAAGTAGCTCAGCCCGCTCGCACAGGTCCCGGTCGGGGCGAACGCCACATCGGACACCATCACCGTGGTGAGGCCCATGGGTCCGGCCAGTTCATAACACTCGCCGGCTGCCGCGGCATTGGATCCGTCCCGATGGAAAAACCAGTCGCAGGCCGTGGCCATGAATCCGTCGCGGTAAAGCGGCGGCATGTCATCGGCCACCGGCCCGAATCCGCCCAGGCTGACGCTGGTCGGATTCGCGGCATAGTTGGCAACCGTGGCGCGTTCCATGGGCTTTCCGGGCTCATAAGCCCGGATCGCCTCGACCTGCTGCGTGGGGAAACGGAACGCGTGCAGGAAATGACCGTTGAGATCGGGAAAGGTGATGCGTCGGAGCGTCCAGGTGTCCTGGACCAGCGAGGTCTTGGTCTGGACATGCACCTCAACCGCCAGCTTAAAGTAGTTGCTGAGGCTCAATGCGGAGGTGACCGCAGGTAGCACCACCGAAGTGGTGCCGACCTGGACATAGCGGTACTGGATGTTCATCGGCAGCATATCCAGCCGAACCGAATTGGTCACCCCGCTGCCCGACACCAGCACCCCCGAGGGATTCCAAACGATGCCGTTGGTGGAGGTTTCGACCTGATGGGTCGTTCCCGTTGGCAACGCGGCATGAAGAACCGGCACGGGGTGGATGAATACCGTGTTGGCCAGGACCGGTGTTACGCCGACAGCCAGGAAAAGTCTGAGCGATAGCAGGATCAAGTTAACACGCGCCATCCCGACCACTCCATTGCAACCTGTGGATTCATCATTAATCATGTTGCCATTACCAAGGCTTTCCACTCGAAAACAAGCTACCCGCGCTGTTCAGGACAGAAGCAACGTGGCCATGGCGCAGGGGCCTTGCCAGGCGACCCGGACCTTCGGCGTGACCGGGATGTGGGAGAGCCAGAAGCCGAGCGGCACGAAGGTGTCGGGTCCGTCCGGCTCCAGCTCGATGTCCGCCGCCCCCACCCGCAGGTCGTAGGCGCGGGCAAGGAACATCCGCACCGCGTCCTTGGCCGCGGTACGGGCGAGCAGCCAGGTCCGGCGTTCCGCCACCGGCACCGCGCTCCATGTTTCGCGTTCCGCACGCGACAGGACGATCAACCGCAGGACGTGTTCCCAGACCCGGTGGCCGCTTTCGAAGTAGTCGGCGGGAAGTTCCGGCGTGATCGCCACGACCCTGCCGCTGCCATCGTCCGGCACCGCCTCGCAAAACGGATAGACCAGCGGTTCGTGGGTGAGCCGGTGCAAGGCCGGGGTGACATTGAAGTCGCGGTCTTCCCATCCCTGGATGCCCACCGCGACGCGCCCTTGTTGATCAAAGGCGTAGATGTCGGCAGCGGCGCTGACGTCGGTGCGCCGGGTGACCCGCAGGTGCAGATCGAACGCCGTGCCCGCCGGAAGCAGGCCCTGGTAGAACTGCACCCCGGCGATGCGGAACGGCAGGTACACGAAACCGTCGTAGGTGTCGTACGCGCCCCAGAGGCCAAGCGTGCCACCCACGGTGTCGAGCAGGATTCCGTCGATGGCGAAATCCGGCTTCGGGTTGGAAGCGAGCAGCTTGGTCCGGTCGAGCACCTCGACCGTGCCGGTGACCCCGTTTTCACCCCAGCCGTTGATCGAGGTGATGCCCTGGAACATCTTGCCGTGGAACAGGCGCGTCGGATAAATCGCGGCGCCGGTCCAGTGGCACGGCCGCGGTTTTTCCAGCGCGAAGACCGGCGCGGGTGGCGCAGGCGGATAGGCGTCGGCGAGCTGGATGATCGCCTCGTTCATCGGCGGACGGAACGCGGCGCGCGGATCGGACGGATCTTCCTCGCGCATTGCGGCATGGACCTCGGTCACCGCACCGGTGGACTTCACCGACGCGACCAACCGCACCGTGCGCGTGCCGTTCTCGAAACTCACCCACTTGTTCGCGCGGATGTCGCGCAGACCAATGACCACCTTGCCGGGGAACAACGAGCGCGCCGCCTCGGAGAGCGTGTTCAGGCTCATGGTCAGCGGCATCACGGCAAATCCGCGCAACGCGGGATCGCCCACCGCGACATCGCCCTGCCCCAACGCATGGTCGAGCAGGAAGACATGTTCCTTCACGGAATAGTGCGCGAGGGCCTCCATCGATTTCCCGGCTTCGTAGTTCACGACGTCGTGGATCATCGGGGTGGACGGCGGACGCACCGCTTTCGGCGGCTCGGGTTGGACGGCCACGGGCACCGGAGCGGCAACCGGCATACCCGAGGCCGCGGACGTCGTCCCATGGGCCTGCGCCAGCATGCTCCCCATGACCTCCTCCTGCAGGTGCAGGAACTGCTCCATCGTGTCGAGGTAGGCCATCAGCGCCGGACGCAGCGGTTCGGCATCATCGGGGTGTACCGTCCAGTGGCTGCGGTCCGCTTCGATCACCGTCGATTCGCCGCCCGATACCGGTGCAGCCTTGGGCAGTTTCAATCCGATCCCGGTACCCTTCAGCCGCGGGGTGTAGGAGTAGAAAGCATAGTCCCTGCCTTTGCGGGCCGGTTCCGGCGCGGTGCGGACGCGGCCTTCGAACAGGACCGACGGATCAAACGCGATGCCGTGCGCGGCGAGCATGGCGAGGTTGAACACCAGGTGCTCCCAGCCGGATTTCTGCATCCGGTTCGCGGCGATGGCCAGCATCTCGCGGTCCTTGAGGATGTCGTTCACAAACGCCGTGAGGATGCCGCGCGGTCCGATTTCGATGAAGGTGCGCACCCCCGCGGCATACATGTTCTCGATGGTCTCACGGAAGCGCACCGCGCCGGCCCACTGACCGACCGCGGTCTGCTTGATGCCTTCGACGTCGTCCGGGAACGGCTGGGCGGTCAGGCACGACCAGGTTTCGATGCGCGGGGCATGCACCCCATAGGTGTCGAACAGTTCGCGCAATCCATCCAGTGCCGGCGTAAACCAGAGGGTGTGGTATGGACGGTCAAATTCAAGCTGCCCGACGATCGCCCCCTGCGCGGATAAGCCCTTCATCACCGTCTCGACCAACGCGGGTTTCGCACACAGCACGACCTGGTGCGGACAGTTGTCCATCGCGATGAGCACCTCGTCGCCGTGCGGCCTCATCACCGTTTCGACCTTGTCGCGGGCCACGCCGCCGACGGTGATCAGGATGCCGCGCGGAATGTCGGTGCGGCTGACCAGTTTCTTGACGCCGAGGAATCCGTCGCGGATGAACGCGCCACGTTGCGCATCATCGGCAAAGCGCACCACGCCCGAGGCATCGAGGGCGATGAACTCGCCGCTGCTGTGGCCGACCACGGCGTCGGCCTTGATGCCGAGGCGGGCAAACAGGGCGGAGAGGCCGAGGTTCGCGGCGGACACGGCCTCGACCGCGGTTTCCATCTCGAACAGCGCCTTGTGCTGCTCCTCGGGCGTACCTGACACCGGGAACACGCGGGCGCTCGGACGGTCGTCGCCACCCGCGGCCAGGCAGGCGTGATCGACGAGATCAAACGCCCCGCGCACTTCGGGAAAATACACCGCGAGGTCGGACAGCATATTCAGGTACTGCGCGCCTTCGCCGGGGAAGATAAACGCGGTGCGGCCTTTGGGACCGATGCGGTCCTCGAAATAGAAAACGCCTCCCTTGGACTGGATTTTCGTGCGGTCCGGCTCGGCGAGCTTTTCGCGGGCGAAGGCGGTTTTTTTCGCTAGATCGGCCGTATCGCTGGCGATGAAGGCGAGCGTGGGCGCGGCCGGATTCCACGACCGGGCGCAGGCGGCAGCGAGTTCCGGCAGGCTGTCGCTCGCGACCTTGCCTTCCAGTGCGGTCACCGCAGCGATCAATGCGGCACGGTCGGGCGCACTCAGCAGGAACAACTCGCAGGGGCGGGTGCGCGGGGTGATCATGCGACCTCCTCGAGCAACAGGTGCGAATTGATGCCGCCGAAGCCCATCGCGCTCACCCCGGCGCGGCGCGGCGTGCGGCCGGCGTGGATCCACGGACGGGTTTCGGTGCTGATGTAGAACGGCGAACCGGCGAGGCCGAGGGTCGGGTGCGGCTTGGAAAATTGCGCGGTGGGCGGGATGATCTTCTGGTGCAGGGCCATGACCGCCTTGATGGTGCTGCCGATGCCGGCGGCGGGCACGCAGTGGCCGATCATCGACTTGACCGAACCGACGGCACAGTCGGGGCCGGACTTCGCACCGGGGCCGAACACCTCGCGGTAGGCCTTGATCTCGGTGGCATCGCCGAGCGGAATCCCGGTCGCGTGGGCCTCGAGCATGCCGATGGTGCGCGGATCGATGCCGGAGGTTTCGTAGGCGCGGCGGATGGCGAGGATTTCCCCTTCAAGGCGCGGGGCGAGCAGACCGGATGATTTGCCGTCGCTGGCCAGACCATAGCCCTTGATCACCGCATAAATGCGGTCGCCGTCGCGTTCGGCATCCTTGCGGCGTTTCAGCACGGCCATGCCCACGCCTTCGCCGAACAACGTGCCGTCGGCATCGGCATCAAACGGGCGCGGCGAATCGTTGCGCCGCGACAGGGCATCGATCTGGCAGAAGGTCATCAGGTCCTGCGGCAACATGCAGGCCTGCACGCCGCCGACCAGCGCGGCATCACACCGGTTCAACAGGAGGTTGTTCACGCCGTGGGTGATGGCGACGATCGACGAGGCGCACGCGGCGTCGACGATGTAGTTCGCCCCCATCAGGTCGAGGCGGTTGGCAATGCGGCCGGCGATGATGTTCGGGATCATCGAGGGAATGATCGCGGCATTCAGCGGCGGCAACTGGGCCTTGAGCTTGCGGTGGATCTCCTGCAACTCGGCGGTAGTCCAGTTCGGATTGATCTCGCCGAGCAGGGCCACGGTCTGGTCGAGCACGAGGCCGTGCTGGATCCAGTTCACGTTGCTCGGATTCACGTAGACGCCGTGGCCGATGATGATGTCGGTGCGTTCGCGCGGAAAATTCTTCTGGCGTTGCCAGCCCGCATCATCGAGCGCAGCCTTGGCGACCTTGAGGGCGAGGAAGTGGTCGGGCTCCACGCCGTCGAGCGAGTCGGGCATCACGCCGAATTCCAGCGGATTGAATTTCGCGAGGTCGCCGAGAAACGCACCGCGTTTGGTGTAGATGCGCTCGAAGGCCTCGGAGTCCGGATCGAAATAGCGCAGGATATCCGGATCCGGGTGGTCCCCAATGGCCACGGCCCCGGCGAGGATGCGGTCCCAATAGGTCGCGACGTCCGGAGCCTGGGCGAACAGGCAGGCCATGCCGACGATGGCGATGTCGTGGTCGTGGTTGTTTTTCATCAAAACAGTATCCGTTCAACCGCAGCGCGGCGGTGCTGCCCGGCCAGGGGGCACTGTGTCTCCATCAATACACAAAAGGAACCAGGCGTCGGGTTCGGGCCATGTACGCCCGGTACGCGGGTATCCGGGCGCTCCACAAACGCTCCTCGCGCGACAACTTCGCAAGCAGGACACCCAGCAACGCGGTCCATGCGGCGATCCGCCAGGGTGCGGGGTCGGCAGCGACCCAACCCGCCGCGACGAGCAACACGGCGCTGTACATCGGATGCCGGATCCAGCGGTACGGACCGTGTTGCACCAGCGTGGCCTCGGGATGCGGTTCGGGATGGATGCGCAGTTTCGAGGTCCGCATGGTCCACACGGAGCCGAGACCGAGCAGGATCCCGCCGAGCACCGGCAGCAAGGGTCCTCCGCGTGGCAACAACGGTCCGCTGGCCGCGAGTGCGAGCAGCAGCAGGGCCTGTGCCGTCACCAGCAGCATCGAGAAAGCGCTCATGTTTAGTCCGGATCATCGGCCGCGCTTACAGCAACTCGCCTTCGGCCACGATGATCGCCTGTGAACGTTCGCCGTACATGATCTCGTCGATCATGTAGTCGCGCCCGGCATCAGGATCGATCAGCCCGACCCCGCGCTCCTGGAACTGTTTCTTCACCTGTTCCGAGGCCATGCCGAGCTGGTCCCACGGACCCCAGTCGATCGCCACCACGCGGTTGTTCCAGCGCTCATCGAGGTACATGGCCATGCGGTTCAGCACTTCGTTCGCGGCGGCGTAGTCGGACTGGCCGCGGTTGCCGAACCAGCCGGCGATCGACGAGAAGAGCACGAGGAACTTGAGCGACTCGGGCTTGAGCAGGCGGCTGAGCAGGTAGACCGACTTCACCTTGTTGTCGAACACGCGGTCAAACGACTCCGGGGTCTTGTCCTCGATCAGCTTGTCCTCGATGATGCCGGCACCGTTGATCACACCGTCGAGACGGCCGAAGTTAGCGTAGATGTCCTTGATCATCGCGGTCATCCCGGCTTCGTCGGTTACATCGACCGGATAGTACGCGACGCGGGATCCGGCCTGCTCCATGGCGGCACGGTTGGCGCGCATCGTCCGGTCGGCGAGGATGCGCTGGCAGTCGCGTTCGACCTCCTTCGGGGACATCGCACGGCCGGTAGCCTTGGCCTGCTCGAACAACACCTTTTTGATCGCAGCGGGATCGGTCAGGCTGGCGGTCGCGGCGGACTCGGCGGCCTCGGGCCACGGGGAGCGGCCGGCCAGCACGAGGGTCGGCTGGTGGCGGCGGGCGATTTCCTGCGCGATCAGCGAAGTGATGCCGCGGGCACCACCGATCACGAGGATGACATTCTCGCGAGCGAAGGTCAGGCGCGCCTTGGCCCGGTCGAGCGCGACGGTTTTGGTTTCCGTCACGAAACGCTGGCCCGCGCGGTAATAGATTTCCTTCTGTTTCTGGGCCGCGGCGGTTTCGGCGAGCAGCGACGGAATCGCCTTCGCGGAACTTTCGCCGGAGAGGTCAATCACCTTGCACACCGCGTTTGGCCATTCATCGGCCACGCTCTTCATCAGACCCATGATGCCGCCGCGCCATGGATTGGCCGGCTGCGGCAGCAGACCGTCACGGCCGGACTTTCCGAGCGCGGTGGCGGCGAGTACGCACTTGCCGGAACCTTTTTTCATGTCGGCGGAAACGGCCTTGAGCAGATAGAAGAGGCCCTTCACTTCCTCATCGACCAGCTTCTGCCAGTCGGCGAGTTTCAGCGTGTCCATGGCCGGAGCCTTGCGCAACGGGAGGAGATGGATCACGCCACCGATGGCGCCCTCGGAAGCACGCACGGCATCGACCCACTGTGCAACGGCCTTGATGTCGTGCAAGGCTACGGCCTCGACGCCAGCGCGAGCAACCGGACCAATCAGGCGGGTTGCCGTGCCCTGCTTCTTCAACGCCTTCACCATCGCATCGGAGAAGCCTTCCCCATCATCGGTCACGATCACCACGCCGGACGGCTTGATGCTCGCATCCACTTGCGGAAGCGGCGAGGCCTTGAGGCTGATCAGGTTGCGGTACACACCGGCCAGTTTCGGGGCTGGAGCCGGGGTGCCGGACGAAGCAGGGTGTGCGGACGGAGCGACAGCGGGTGCGGATGAGGTAAATCCGGCGACCTTCTCCAGCACCTCGCCCAGCGTCTTGCTCGCGTTCAGCGTCTCCGGCAAATCCTCCGGCGCACCCGGAATTTCCTTCGCGAAGGCGATCAGGATTTCCAGCCGCTTGATCGAGTCGA
>CALBHI010000501.1 GCA_937894535.1 uncultured Verrucomicrobiota bacterium | reverse complement strand
CAACCGCGGCGGGGGTGCGACGGGAAACCAGCGCGGCCGCCAGGGCGGCGAGCACGGCGAGCGATCCCCATCCGCGCGGATCGGACCACGCGGCCACCGGCGTGATCACATAATCGACCGACAGCGGGTGCGGCCACACCGCGCGCGCGAGTTGGTGCACGGCGAGCCATGGCGCGGTGCGCCAGCCTTCCGCGCCGCGCAAGGCCACGCCGTTCCACGCCTCACCCCACCCCTGCGCCGGACGCCCGGCCAACAGGAACGCCAACACAACCAACGTCATGAGGAAGGCCAGCGATGCGAACGTCACCGCCACGCGCCGCGGCGGACGCCACGCCGTTTGCCACCACCACCCTGCCAGCAACACCAGCGGCAATGCGGCGGCGGCTTCCTTGGCCAGCAACGCGACGACCAGCAGAGCCAGCGCGGCGGCGAGGCGCGTTCGCGATGGCGTCGCACACCACCCGAGCAGCAGGAAGGCCAGACCGGGCACCACGTAGAGGAGGTCTTCGCGGAAGGCGGGGGCGATCACCGCTTCGACGTTGAGCGGATGCCACGCGAAGAGCAAGGCGGCCACGGCGGCGAGCGGCGGAGCGAGCAGGCGGCGGAATAACGCGAACACCAGCAGGGTCGCCACGGCATGGAGCAGCAGGTTGGTGGTGCGAAAGGCGGCCGGATCGAGGCCGGCGCGCGCGCGATCGGCGAGGTAGGAGAGCACGACCACCGGGCGCTGGCCGTCCACCACCGACGGATCGCGCACCGTCGCGAAGGTGAGCAGCCGGCGTGCGGCCGACGGTTCGTCGAGGAAGGTATTTTCGGCAATCACCCCGTGGTCGTCGTAGGTCCACGCGAACGGCAGGCCGCGCAGGTACGGCAACGCCGACGCGCAGGCCAGCAGCAGCGCGGTCAGCAGGAGGCGGCGGTGTTCAGGAGACATACCCGAATTGCTTCAACAGCCAGAAGTTCCGGTCCCAGTTTTTTTCGATCTTCACCCACAACTCCAGGTTCACCTGGCGCTCGTAGATCATCGCCAACTCCGACTCGGCGGCGCGGCGCACCTTGCGGAGCAACCGCCCTTTTTCGCCGATGACGATACCCTTCTGCGACGGCTTGTTCACGTAGATGATCGCGCGGGCGTTCCACTCCTCCGGCGTCTCCTCGAACTTCTCCACCCAGACCGCGATGGCGTGGGGCAGTTCGTCGCGCAGCGACAGGAACAATTTTTCGCGCACGATGTCGGCGATGTTCAAGCGGCGTGGGTAATCCGACACGATGTCCTCGGGGTAGAGGAGCGGACCGAAGGGGAGCAGCGCATAGAGGGTGTCCAGCAGCACCGCGAGCCCATCGCCCGTGGCCGCCGACACCGGGAGCCACTGCGGCACGGGTGCGTTCTCGATGCCTTCGGTGGCACGGGCCCAGGCGGCGCGGTGGTCGGCGGTGCGGTCGGCCGGGAGGTCGCTCTTGTTCAACGCGATCACCACCGGCAGGCCGGCGCGGGCAAGGCGGCGCATCCAGCCCTCGTCCTCTTCGAACGGCGGCAGCGAACGGTCGAGCACGAGCAGCGCGGCATCCGTGCCCTCGACGGCCGAACGGGCGAGGCGGTTCATCACCTTGCCGAGATCGCCGGGGGCCTTGTGCAGGCCCGGTGTATCCACCAGTACGAGCTGGCCACGCGGTTCGGTGATGATGCCGCGGATCACCGAACGGGTGGTCTGGGCGACCGGGCTGACGATGCTGAGTTTTTCGCCGAGCAGCGCGTTGGTGATCGACGACTTGCCGACATTGGCGCGGCCGACCACCGCGGCCATGCCGGAGCGGCGCGAGGCATCCGGCTCGGGCGCGGGGGATACGGGGGGAACAGGGAGATCGGTCATAGGGTAAATCCTTCACCGCGAACGGGCAGGTGGACCTCGGCACGGGTAACGGTGCGCAGGGTCGCGGCGAGGTCTTCGCGGGCCTCCGCCTCGCCGTGCACGAGGAAGATGCGCGAGGCCCCGCTCGTCTTCGCGTAGGCCACGAGGTCATCGACATCGGCGTGGGCACTGAAGGCATCGAGCACTTCCACCTCCGCCTTGCGGGTAAAGAGGTCGCCGAAGATACGGACCTCGGGCTGCTGTTCCACCAGGCGGCGGCCGAGGGTGTGGGCGGCCTGGTAGCCGACGATGACTACGGTGTTGCGCGGATTGCTGATGCCGTGCTTCAGGTGATGGAGGATGCGGCCGTGTTCGCACATGCCGGAGGCGGCAATGACGATGCACGGCTCGGTCGAGGCAGTCACGCGTTTGGATTCCTCCACCGTCGTGGCGGCATGCATCCACGGCGGGCAGAGCAGGCAGGTCATCCGATCGCGCAGCGCGGCATACTCCTCGTCGAGGTAGTCGGCGTGCTCGTCGAAGATCTTCGTCACCGCGACGGCCATCGGGCTGTCGAGGTACACCGGGCGTTTTTCGATGCGGCCTTCGAGCATCAGCGCGGCGATGTGGTAGACCAGTTCCTGGGCGCGTTCGAGGGCGAAGGCGGGGATGATGACCTTGCCGCCGCGCTGCCAGGTGCGCTCGATCACCACGCGCAACTGTTCGCGGGCATCCTCGGCCTTGCCGTGGCGTCGGTTGCCGTAGGTGCTTTCGAGGACGAGCACATCGACGGGCGGCATGGTTTCGGGATCGCGGATCAGCGGGAGGTGGTGGCGGCCGAGGTCGACAGCGAACCCGATCGACAGGGCGCGCGGTCCGTCGGTCACCGTCATCCGCGACAAGGCCGCACCGAGGATGTGGCCGGCCTCGTATTCCTCGGTGGCGATGCCGGGAGCGAGTTCGATCTGCTCGTGGTACGCGTGGGGCCGCAACTGGCTGATCGCCTTTTCCGCGTCGGCGATGGAATACAGCGGCTCGATCGCCTTCAGGCCCTTGCGGCTCGTCTTCTGGTTCAGGTACGCAGCGTCCTGGTTCTGGATGTGGGCGGAATCGCGCAACATCACCGCGGCGAGTTTCACGGTGGCGGCGGTGGCGCGGATCGGGCCATCGTACCCGCGCGCGGCGATGGTCGGCAGGTTGCCGCAGTGGTCGATGTGGGCATGCGAAAGCAGGACCGTGTCGAGGGTGGCCGGATCGAATCCGGGGTCGCGGTTGATGCGGAACGACTCCTCGCGTTTGCCTTGGAACAGGCCGGCGTCGCGCAACACGCGTTTGCCGTTGGCCTCGATCAGGTGCATCGAGCCGGTGACGGTATCGGCACCGCCGTGGAAGAACAGGTTGATGGTCATGCCGGACTATAGCAGAAGGGGCGAACGGGTGACTATGGCAAAGCCGGAACGGGATGTAACCCTCCGCCGCGGCATTGGCCGGGCGGGCGGATTTTGTTAAGGTGCGGGGATGCGCACAACCCTCGGCACCCGCTTGGATGACCCGCCTCTGCTCGCGGTGTACCACGCCTTGCTGGCGGCGTGGGGGCCGCAGGGCTGGTGGCCGGCGCGGACGCAGCTGGAGATGATGATCGGGGCGATCCTGACCCAGAACACTGCGTGGACGAATGTGGAACAAGCGCTGGCCAATCTGAAGCGGGCGCGGATGTTGCGCGTAGCCGCGCTGCACGACGCCGGGGTCGAGGCGATCGCCACGCTCATCCGCCCGGCCGGAACCTTCACGGTGAAGGCGCGGCGGATCAAACACTTCATCGACTGGCTGGTCGAGCAGTACGGCGGGGACATCCCTCGGCTGTTCCGCGGCGACACCGCGGAAATCCGGACGGCCCTGTTGTCGGTTCACGGCATCGGCCCCGAAACGGCCGACTGCATGCTGTTGTATGCCGGGCACCATCCAGTGTTCGTCGTCGATGCCTACACGCGGCGTTTCATGGAGCGCCACGACTGGGCCGCACCCCGCGAACCTTACGACGCCCTCGCCGCGCGGTTCACCCGTGCCCTCGCCGCCGTGCCCGCGTCGGAGCGGGTACTGGCGTACAACGAGTACCATGCCCTGATCGTCGCCCTGGCCAAGCGCCATTGCCGCACCCGGCCGGACTGCGCGACCTGCCCGTTGCGGAGTTGGTTGCCGGCACATCCCCATGGTAAGGTTCCGTCATGAACCGCTCCCCGGCATGGATCCTTCGCCTCGCTGTTATCGCCGTGGGCGGCCTGCTGCTCGCGGGCTGTACCGGGCCGCGCGCCGCCGCGCCGCTGCCGGCGGGAGCGGCCGAACCAGTCGCCCACGACCGCTACGGCCGCGTGGTGCGGGTCAACGATCCGGGCGGCTACGTCGTGCTGGAATGTACGTTCTTGCCTTCAGTGGGCGAAGAGATCACAGTGTTTCGTGACCGGGAGCGCCGGATCCGCAGCCGGGTGCGGGTGGGATCGATCGCTTCAGGTCACTGGGTGGTGGCGGACATTCTGGATGGCTACCCGATGCCCGGCGACTGGTTTATCGGCCGTTGACCAACGGCGTGGCGAGACGGTGAAATTATGATGCGAAATTTCAGTGTTACCGAAATTGTCCTGATCATTCTGGCCCTGGTGCTCCTGTTCGGCGCCCGCCGCATTCCCGAACTGGCCCGCTCGCTCGGCCGCAGCCTGAGTGAATTCAAGAAGGGCCGCCAGGAAGGGCTCGACGACGAGAAGTCGGACAAGCAGCCGCCCGCCTGATCAACGACGTGCCGACGGGGTATCCTGCCCCCAGAAGCCGGGATGCTTAACCACGTTCACTTCGCCCAGGGCGCGGCACTGGCAAGCCAGTCGCAATCCGTTTTCGCGCCGGTGCGGCGGGAAGCCCAACCGCCACCGCTCCACCGCGGTCATGGGACTCACCGGACCGCGCACCTCCACCGCACAGGTTCCGCAGGTACCGAGGCCGCGGCAATTCAACACGGCGGCCGCACCGTTGTACGGGGACAGGCCGGCGCGCAACAAGGCGGCCCGGAGGGTTTCACCGGGGCGGGCTTCACAGGTGCGGGAACCAACGCGAAGGTGCGGCATGGGGTAACCTACTCCGGATCGGCGCGAGGTCAACCCCGCCCGTCGAGCACGTCGCGGATCTTCGCGGCGAGGGCGGCGATGGTGAACGGCTTCTGGATGAAGTGCACCGATTCGTCGAGCACGCCGCGGTCGGAAATGACATCGGCGGTGTATCCGGACATGTACAGGCAATGGATGTCCGGGCGCAGTTCGCGGACCCGGCGAGCCAGTTCCATGCCATCGAGATCGGGCAGGATCACATCGGTGATCAGCAGGTTGATCTCGTCCGGGTAATCGCGCGCGATGCGCATCGCCGCGGTCGGCGTCGCCGCCACCAGCACGGTGTAGCCGAGGCGTTGCAGCGAGACCATGCCCATGTTCAGGATGACCGCCTCGTCCTCGACCAGCAGAATGGTTTCGCGGCCGGACACGGCGTCCTGCGGTTCGGGAGCCGACGGCTGCGGGAGCTGGTTGGTGTCGATCATCGGCAACATGATGCGGAAGGTGGCGCCCTGGCCGGGGGCCGACTCCACCTCGATCACGCCGTCGTTCTGTTGGACGATGCCGAACACGGTGGCCAGGCCGAGGCCGGTTCCCTTGCCCGGTTCCTTGGTGGTGAAAAACGGCTCGAACAGATGCTGGCGCACCTCGTCGGTCATGCCGCATCCGTCGTCGCGGACCTGGATCACGACATACCGGCAAGGGCGGCAACGCGTACAGGAGCGATGGCAATCATCCGGATTGCAGCTGTAGTTTTCGGTGGCGATCTCGATATGGCCGGAGTCGCGGATCGCGTCGCGTGCGTTCACCGCGAGGTTGGCGAGGATCTGGTCGATCTGTCCGGGGTCAATCTTCACCGGCCACAGGTTGGGCCCCGGCCTCCAGTTCAACTGGATGTTCTCGCCGATCAGCCGCTGCAGCATTTTTAACATGCCGGCGACGGTGTCATTCAGGTCGAGGATACGCGGTTGCACGGTTTGCTTGCTGGCGAAGGCGAGCAACTGGCGGGTCAGGCGGGCCGAACGCTGCGCGGACAATTCGATCTCGGTCAGGAAATCGGCCAACGCCGATCCCGGGGGCGCTTCCATCTTGGCCAGGTTCGCGTTGCCGATGATCGCCTGCAGCATGTTGTTGAAGTCGTGGGCCACGCCGCCGGCCAGCCGGCCGATCGACTCCATTTTCTGCGACTGCAGCAGTTGCGCTTGCAACCGGCGGTAATCCTCCTCGGAGCGCTTGCGGTCGGAGATATCGGACGCGATCGCGATGACCACGTCCTGCCCCAGGTACGTGCCCTTGCACAACCAGACATCCTTGGGAAAATCCTCGCCGGCCTTGGTGCGACCCCAGAACTCAAAGTATTGCGGCTGGCCAGTCCATGCGGCGCGGAAGGCCTGCTCGACCGTGGCCATGTCATTGCGACCCGGCGCGGCCAGGAAGCCCGGCGTACGCCCGATGAACTCCTCGCGGGCATAGCCGTACCGGGTCACCGCGCCTTCGTTCACATCCACGAAGCGGCCCTGGGCGTCCTGGATATAGATCGACTGCTGGATCGCGTTGAAGAGGCCGCGGTAGCTTTCCTCGCTGCGCCGCAAATCCACCGTGCGCTCGGCGACCTGTTGTTCAAGGCGGGCCCGCCGGGTGGCCAGCAATCCGATCAACGTCGAGCCGAGCGCGGTCAGGGCCAACCCCATCGCCAGCGCTTTCCATCCTTCGCGCGCCGGGTGTTGGCGCAGGAATCCGTCATCCGGGCGGGCCACCACGGCATACGTTCGGCCAAAGGCAAAGACCGGCGCGGAGAAGGACAGCAGCCCTTCGATCCCGCGCAGGTTGCGCATTCCGGACAACAAGTGATCGCCGCCGCCCGTGGGATCACTCGCGGCCAGGAAGATCGGGTCTTGCCCGGGAAGCAACTCGTACAGCTCCATGTACGAAATGGGTTCCAATGACGCGCTCTCCCGCATCAACGCACGCTGCAGCAGCTCCTGCAGACCAACCACCGAGGCCGCCAACCCGGAAAGGCGGTCCGGGTCCTCCTGGTTGTACACCGGCCGCAGGACCACGCAGAACAACCCGTCGGCAAGGCCCGGTTGAGGCCCGGAAGGCGTGGCCGTGATCATCCGGGTCCGCCAGGCCTCCTCTACCGCCGCGGCGAAGGCCGGGGAGGAAGCCAGATCAAATCCGAGCCAGGCATCCTTGTCCTCCTCGGGCTGGACATAGCACACCGCATAGTGCGTGCTTCCGTTTGACACGATTTCACGCCGCCGGCCGTCCTCAAGAGCCCAGACGTGGTACCCCTCCATGCCGTAGGACCGCACAGCCGACACGTACGAAGCGCGTTCACCCGGCATCACCGCCACCACCCACATCCAGGAGCGGGCATAGGGACGGTTCAGCAGGAAGCCGGTGTATTGCCGGAATTCATCCCGGTCCACGAAGTTGCTTCCGTCAAACAGGCGCCCCACCCCCTCCAGGTAATTGTCGCCCAGCCGGAACATCAACTGCTGGAGCGAACTCGCCTGCATGGTCGCTACCCGCCGGAAAGCCTGGTTGTTTTTCCACTGCTCGTTTTCATGGACGGCCAGCGCCAGCGCCACCGCCAAAACGCCGCCGAACACCGCCGCGACCGTGACCTCCCACCGCCAGAGCAGCGCCTTCGACTCGGACAACCGGCGCAAGCGGAAAAACACCAGCGCCAGCGCCAGCAACACCACCGTGGCAACAACCGGCGGCATCGCCCCCCGCCATCGGTCCGCCCGCCACTGCGAGGCATCGATGTCCACTCCCAACACGCCGATCAAGTCATTGCTGTGCGGGTGGAACAACGGGACGAAGGCGCTTAACCAGGTCCCCCAGCGGTCCACCATCGGACCCTCGGTAATGGGCTGCCCGAGCGCGAAGACACCTCGAAGTTCCGCCGAGGCCTCCTCGTACACCTGGCCGGGCGGGGAATAGTCGACCGAATCCGCCGGCTCCGAATCCGCCAGGAAAACCACCTGGGAAGCCGTGTTCATCCGCATCAGGTAAATGAAACGCACATACGGATGCAGCGTACGCGCCTCGACCAACTGCTGTTTGATCCGCACATACAAGGGGGTGTCCAGTTCTCGTTGTGAACCACCCAGCGCCATCACCTGGTCGGAGCGCATCGCCCACGAGATCAAGGTCGCCCGCTCCAACAGCGACTCACGCATGCGGGCGTCCACCTGATGGTAGCGCCATACCGTCAGACACAGGCCGAACACCACGATCCCGATCAAGATAAGCGACTCAACCGCACGCGCAGACGCGGCCGGACCAGCAACTGGAGATGTCGTGCGGTTGGACATATGCGGATCGCAACCCCCTCGAATGAAAAGGCCGCTGTCTTTTTTTAAATTGTGATACAGCCGCCCGAACCTGTAAAGCCCGTCCTTCGTGAAACATCCGGCAAATGCCCCGCTGCCCGATGATCTTTTTGTTAGTTTTTCTTGAGTTCGGTTAAATATTTCGCACAGTAAAGCGCTACAAGGGCGAAGGGAGCGCATGGTGGCAGCGCATACGTTAACGCGATCTGGATGGCTGGCGGCGATATTTCTCGCTTTCGCACAAACCATAGCCATGGCTCAATCCGAGGTTCCGGTCACCTCGATTCCTGACGCCTTGTCCTCCGATCTCCGCTTTACCGTGACCCGCATGACGACCGGCGGCCGGCTGACCGAAGCGATACCCTACCTCGAGGAGCTGATCCGCCGCTACGAATCGTCGAAAGGCGCGAAATTCGACAAGGAACTGGAGCGGATGTACTACCTGGCCGGCGCGGCCTACATGCAGCAGGAAACATTCGACGAGGCCGTGGAGGTGCTCAAGAAATACGCGGCGAAATTCCCCGACGCCGCCGACGCCGCCCTGGCCCAGGAGTGGTTGGGCGACAGCTACACGGCGCTGGACGATACCGCCGCGGCAGCCGCCACCTACCGGAAAGTCCGGACCGCATACACCCTGCGCGGACGCGCCCGCGACGAAATCACCGCGAAGGAAGCCGCCGCCCTCGCCAAGTTGGGCCGCTGGGAGGATGCCGTCCCGCTGCTGGAAACCCTGCTTGCCCAGGCCCGCGATCCGCAACGCCGCGGCGAAGCCGCCACCCTGCTCGTCCGCGCCCACCTCGCCCTCGAACAGATCGACCGCATCGTCACCTTGCTGCCGCAATTACTGGCCGTGACCGGTGCCCGTTACGAAGCCGACTTCAACATCCTGCTGATCCACGGCGGCGACACCGCCTTCCACGCCGGCCGCTTCGACGATGCCCTGCTCCTCTACCAACTCGCCCTGACCAAGGAGGAGTTGCTCGCCTGGCACGACGAACAAATCACCGCCACCGAGGCCTCCCTGCGCAGCAAGACGGTGGCCATCGACCTCGAGGCCTCCGCCGCCCTGCGCCACCGCCTGCGCACCCTCAAGGCCGGCCGCGCCGGCATCGCCGACCGCGACAGC
>CALBHI010000500.1 GCA_937894535.1 uncultured Verrucomicrobiota bacterium | reverse complement strand
GGCGTGGTTCCGCCCAGCAGGGCCAACCACCCCAGCGATAACCCGCAGGCCAGCACCAAGCTCCCGCGCAGTCCGGAGGGAAGGTCGCGGTCCGGTACGCCGGTGACGAACGCCGCATACCCGGCCAGCAAACCCATCAACGAAAACAGGACGGTCTGGCCGATGAACACCGGGTCGCGCACCGCGGTGGCCAGATCGCCACGCATCCCGGTCAGGATCGTAAACGCCACCAGGTAGGCGAGGCTGATGCCCAGCCACACCACAAACTGCACCCCGGGGGCCGGCAGCCGTTTCACCGGAGGGGCATCCGCGGCCAGGCGGCCGATCAATTCATCCGTGTTCATGGCGCTGTTTCCCTTGTTCGCGCAACCGTGCATACCCGCGCGAAGCGATGACCTTTACATTCGATTCGCTCAAGCCCAGCCGCACGGCTACATCTTTTACCGGCAGGTCCTCGATTTTCAACAGGCGGATCACCGCGCGTTCCCGCTCGCCGAGCGAGGCCAGCATCTGCTCGGCCACCTCCGTGCCCTCGGCGTCCGGCTCCTGCTCCGGCGCGGCGGCCAGGCTGACGATGGTCTCCTCCTGCAGTTCCCGCTGCTGCACCCGGATCGACCGGCGCAGGTGGTCGATGCACCGGCGGCGCACGATCGTGAACAGCCACGGCGCAAACGGCCGGGACGGATCGTAGGTATGCCGGATCCGGTGCAGGGTGATCAAGGTCTCCTGCACCACATCCTCGCGGTCGCGGATGCCGGGATAGTGGCGGGCGATGAACGACCGCACCGGACCCAGCAAGGCGTTTAACAGGTCGCGGTAGGCCTGTTGGTCGCCCTGTTGGGCACGGGCCATCCATCCGGCCCAGGCCGCGCCTTCCTGTTGATCGCCCGTTGATGCTTCCATGCGTGTAACCGTAAACCACGTTGCCCCGAATACGATGCCGAGGTGGGGCGGACCGCACCAGCGAAAAATCGCCGCCGGGAAGATACCCCGGGTTGGACAATCGCCGGGATTCGGGCATAGTACCGCACATTTCCCGGGTGGGCCATGCCCGCCCCCGGCAGCTTTACACAGAAGAGGATGGAACGATGGAAAAAGTGATTATTCTTGGAACCGGTGCCGCCGGCTTGACCGCCGCGATCTACACCGCCCGCGCCAACCTGTCGCCGCTGGTGTTCGAGGGGCTTCAGCCGGGCGGCCAACTCACCACCACGACAGAGGTGGAGAATTTTCCCGGATTCCCGGAAGGTGTGGACGGCAATGAGCTGATGGCCCGGATGCGCCAGCAGGCGGAGAAGTTCGGCACGCGGTTCCAGTATGCGCTGATCGAGAAGGTCGATTTTTCCAGCCAGCCCCTGAAGCTGATCGCCGACGACGGCACCGTGTTCGAGACGCAGACCGTCATCATCGCCACCGGAGCCAGCGCGAAGTACATCGGCCTGCCGAACGAGCAGAAACTGATCGGTCGTGGCGTGACCTCCTGCGCCACCTGCGATGGCGCCTTCTACCGCAATGTGCCGGTGGCAGTGGTCGGTGGCGGCGACACCGCGATGGAGGAGGCTACCTTCCTCACCCGGTTCGCCTCGAAGGTGTACCTGATCCACCGCCGCGACGAATTCCGCGCCTCGAAGATCATGGCCGACCGCGTGATGAACCACCCGAAGATCGAGGTGGTCTGGAATACCGTGGTCGAGGATGTGCTCGACGTCGGCAAAAACGAGGTGACCGGCCTGAAACTGAAAAACGTAAAGACCGGCGTGTCCTCCGATCTCGAGGTCAAGGCGCTGTTCGTGGCCATTGGTCACCAGCCGAACACCAAGCCGTTTGAGGGCCAGCTGGCCATGAACGAGGTTGGTTACCTCGTTACGGATCACACCCGCACCAGCATCCCTGGCGTGTATGCCGCGGGCGATGTGCAGGATCCGCATTACCGCCAGGCCATCACCGCGGCCGGCTCCGGCTGCATGGCCGCGCTGGAGGCGGAACGTTTCCTGGAAGCGCAGGGTTAGGCGGACTAGGGGGCGAGCCGTACGCGCGATCGGTAGAGCCGCGCCGGGAGATCGTTCGATCCGGGCAGCATAAGCCAGTTGCCGATGCCCGGCTGGTTGGATACCACGATGCTCCACACCGCGTCGGTGAGGTTGTTGGCCTCGATGTCGTAGGTGCGTCCCAGCGACGACCAGACGGTCACCGAGCCGGGGGCCATGGCGTCGATCTGGAAAACCGAGGTGGCATCGGTCGGGATCGTATCGGCCACGTATTCGTCGAGGTTGGACAGTCCGTCCCCATCCGCATCCTGCCACGCCAGGCTCAGAGTGCCGACGGACCCCGTCGACTGGCCGAAATGGCTCATCATCCACCAATCCGGAATGCCATCCGCATCGGCATCCGCGTAGGCCGCGGTGGTGAGAAAACTTTCATACGGCGCATACAGGCCCAGACCGTCGGCGAGATCGATGGCGTTGGTTTCGACCCGGATGGTGTAGCGGGTCAGCGGTTGCCATCCGGCCGGTCCGGACGGTGTGAAGGTCAGTTGGGTGCGGTCGGCCGACCACGCGAGCGAACCGCTCGCCGCCGGCTGCAGGTGAAAGGCGTTCTGCACCGCGTTGGTGTTCATCGGCTTGCTGAAGGTCAGCACCAGGGTTCCGGTTGGCGATACCGCGGCGGTGCCGTGCCCGGGTGATTGCCGCCGTACCACCGGGTCAAGCGGACGCCATTGATGGCGCGCCACGAAGATTTTGTGCGAGGTTCCCTGCACGGTCACCGGCGGGGTGGTGGTCGAAACCACCACGATCATCTCGTTGGTGTTGTACAGGTTCACCAGTTCGGTCCCGGCCGGATAAATCGTGTTGCGGTTGGTCAGGGTTTGTGCCGAGCCTGCGGTGTTCAGCACGACGAGCACCTCCTGGGTGATCGACAGCATCCGGCGCGTGTAG
>CALBHI010000499.1 GCA_937894535.1 uncultured Verrucomicrobiota bacterium | reverse complement strand
AACGCGGCAACCGCACCGTGACGCGCCACACCCTGCTCGAGGAAATCCCGGTGTTCGTGAAGGCCGGCGCGATCATCCCGGAACAAGCCGATACCACCCGCCTTACCAGCGGCTCCGCCCCGCACCTCGTGCTCGCCGCCTACCCCGGCGGCTCCGGTTCGTATGACCTCTACGAGGACGACGGGATCAGCAACGACTACCTGACCGGCACAAGCGCCACCATCCCGCTCCGCCACCACGCCACCGCCCGCCGCCGCGTGATCGACATCGGCCCGGCCAAGGGAACCTTCCGCGGCTTCAAACGCCAACGCCCGGTGACCCTGCGCCTGCACGGCTGCCCGCCCCCCACCGCGGTGACCTGCGGACGCACCCACCCGGCTTGGCATTTTAATGGCGATGACGGCATCGTGGAGATCGCGCTCGGTACCGTGGACCTCGGCAAGACCACCCGCATCGTCATCGACCTCCCCGCCGGCGCACCGCGCTTCGACCGCGGCTGGTCTGGCCTGATGCGCCGCCTCCGCAAGGTCGGCGACCTCGCCAACCTTGTTTCGCCACCCCATCCCGTCCACCCCGAGGAACGCCTCGCCATCCGCGTCGGCCAGACCGGCAACCGCCTGACCCGCCAGCCCGAACACACCGCCACGGAAATGCGCGCTTTCCGCCGCAACCTCGCGCGACTGCCCACGGCCCTCGAGGAATTTCAGCGCGAATACACCCTGCGCAATGACCACGGCGCCGCCGCGATTCTCCAGAAGGCCCGCGACCTGCTCGCCCGCACCCTGTCAGCAACATAGAGTAGCCGCGCAGCCTGATGCACGCGCAAGGCTTCACCCTGCACGCTGCTTGATTCATTCAGCAGATTCCAGCGAATGCTGATGCCCTTGATGCGGTAAACGACTTCCCCATCCGCGTTATCCGCGCCATCCGCGGTTCATCCATCGCTGCCTCAAGTTCAATACACGAATCCACTCGCCGGACCCTTCTCCGCATCCGTGTACATCTGTGTTCATCCGTGGTTACAATGCCCGTGTTCGGGTCACCACGTCGCCGGTGTTGTCCGCGCTTACCCAAGCATGTCCGCGTCGAACACATTGTCCGCCGCCTCGATCGCCTTGAGCTTGGCCTCCTGCACCACGCCCTGCTCAAGCGCGTCGGCGAGCCAGTAGAACCGGGTCAGGTGGTCGCGCACCCGCTTCTCCGCATACTCGGTGTGGCGGTTGGCGTTCATCATGAAGGGCCAGTCGGACGACTGACCCAGCAGCAACTCGCGCCGCGCCTGCGCAAGCAGGCGCCGCTTCATGGCCAACGGCAACTTGTCCGAGGCCGATGCCTCCAGCCGCGCCGACCGCTCCGCCGCCCGCAACAAATGCGGATACATCCACGCCGTCGCATCGTTGAGCCACACCTCGTGGTACCCGCGCGCCCCCCAGCTCGACGCCGACGGCACCCCCTCGAAGCCCGACGGATGCAAGCTCAGGTAATCCGACGGCGTGATCATCGCGACCTCGCGCTGCACATCGGCCTGCCGGAGCAACGCCTCGATGAACAAAGGCCCCTCAAACCACCAGTGCCCGAACAACTCGGCATCGTACGGTGCCACCACCACCGGAGGCCGGTCCATCGCATGCAACGACGGCGCGACCTGCGCGGCCTTTTTGGCCAGGAAATCACGCGCGTGCTCGACCGCCCTTTCCGCCGCGCGCCCCGGATGGTACGGCGCCTTCTGCTCGCCCGATCCGGTGATCCGGTGGTACTTGAACCCGGTGGCCGGCGTGAGGTCTGCGTCGGGAAACAGATCGATCAAGGATTCGAGCGGCAATTCCGTCCCGACGTCGCGGTAGTATTCGCGGTAATCAGGATCGCCCGGATATCCGGTGCGGGCACTCCACACCTGCTGCGACGACGCCGGATCACGGGCGAACGCCGCCACCCCGTTCGGACAATACACCGGCGCAAACACCCCGTCCGGCGGCTTGGGCCGCGCATGCAGCACCCCGTGCGACTCGAGAAAGAAATAGCGGATGCCCCACTCTTCCAGAAACTTCTCCAGCCCGGGATAGTACCCGCACTCCGGCAACCAGAACCCGGCCGAGGGATGCCCCACCCTCCGCTCGAACATCCGCGCCCCGAGCATGATCTGCCGGCGCGTGACCTCCGGATGCCGCTTCCAGATCGGCAGGAACGCATGCGTCGCGCAGGTGGTGATCAGCTCCAGATGCCCGCGCTGCTCCAACTCAACCAGCGCATCGACGATCCCGCCTTCGCCCAACCCGTCCCAGGTCGCGAGGTTCTGCTCTGCCAGCACCGCATAGAATCGCGCCAGCGGATGCCATGCCGACGCCGGATCCGCCGCCGTGCGTTTCACCTCGCGGCCCGCAAACTGGACCACCCGCTCGAGATGCCGCCGCACCCGCGACCGCAACATCGGATCATCCAGCATCGCGATCAGGGTCGGCGACAGCGACACCGTCAGCCGGCTCGCCGCCGGATGCGCACGGCGCGCCTGCAGCACCCGCACCAACGGCAGGTAACACTCCCGCACCGCCTCGTAGAGCCAGCGCTCCTCGATGAATTCCGGAAACTCCGGATGGCGAATGAAGGGAAGGTGGGCGTGAAGAACCAGGCAAAGGTAACCGTTCGGCACCTGTCAAACCTCCGCCTGCCCGTTTCCTTGCTTGGTGTACAGGAGGGGCAGGATCACGGCGCCGTGCGGAAGCGGCCGCCGCACGGAAAAACTTCCGTCGGGACGCGTCTTCACGATCTGGCCGTACAGGGTTAATTCGGTATTGGGTTTGCTGCGCCCGTAGATGTGCAGTTCGGCATTCACTTCCAACAGCACATCCCGGCCGGGATGTTCCAGGCTGGACAGCCCCAGCACCTGCTCAAGCGGTGCGGGCGTCCCGGCGGCAGGCTCCGTACGAGCCGCCTCCTGGACCGGAGCGGGAGGGTGAACGGGCGCAGACCCGGTGGATTCGGAAGCGGGTACCCCGGCCGCCTCGGCCCGGGTCTCCATCGCTTCATAAAAAGCATCGATCGCGCCGCGGTTTTCCTGCACCGCGGACGCCAAGGCCTCGGCGTCGGGAAAAGCCGCCGCCGGACCACTCATCACATCGTCATCAAAGGCTACGGCCGCATCACCGGCCGCCAACACCGCTGGTTGGACATCCGCCGGCAGCGCAGCCTCCACCGGCTCCGTCGTTTCCGCCGGCGCCACCGGACCTGGAACCACCACCGACGGCAAAGAAACCGCAACCTGCCCGGGCGCGGACGCCACCGACGGCTCCGCCGAATGCGCCGCCCAATCGGTCAACGGAAACTCGGGATCCAACAAGGTCACCGGCGGATCCACCACCAGCGGGGCCACCGGAGCCGGTTCAACCGGCACGGTCTCCGCCACCGACGCAGCAGGTGTTTCGGCGGGGGCAACGTCCACCCGGTCGCCCGGCCAGTCGGTGTGCAAGGGTTTGCCGTTCGGATCGGTATGACCACCTGCCGCCACCGGCTCCGCCGGTTCTGCGGGCGGTGTGGACACCGCGTTCGATTGCGCGAGCACCGCCAGCGAACCATCCGCCTGCCGGTAGCCCAACTGCGTCACGAAGGTCCGGTTGTCGCGCCATAAATCCAGGTACCAACGCCCCTGCAACCCCTGCACCTCGACATCAAAGGCCTGCGACGCCGCCCCGGCATCGCCCGACTCCGTCACGTCAAACACCCGCAACACCAATGGCTGGCCCGGTTGCGCCTGGTCCGGATCGATGTTCCAGCAGACATGCGCCCGGTGCGGGTCGATTTCCAGCAGGATGAGCTCGTTGCCGGACGAAGGGAGCGCCTGCTCGCGGCTCACCTGCTCCAAGGTGGTACGCAGATGGTCATCGCCGGCCTCCGGCACGGCATCAGTTGAACGGCGCTTCTTCACAGCAAAACATGGTCCTCACGGCAAAACATACCGCGCATGCTACCGGCCGCCCACCGGGAAGTAAAGCCGTCAGGCAGGTTCCCGCCCCGGATTACTGGAAATCTGACACAATCCTAAACCGACCCGGCGGGGGGT
>CALBHI010000498.1 GCA_937894535.1 uncultured Verrucomicrobiota bacterium | reverse complement strand
AAGTGCCCCTTGCGGCCGTGCAGGACGATGTCCCGTAGGAGCCGGCTTCAGCCGCGATGCTCGGGCTTTACCACGTCGCGGATCGGAAGCATCGCGACTCGAGTCGGTTCCTGCAGATCGGCTACGCGGTCTCGCCGGTCAGCACGATGTCGGCGCGGCGACGCGCGAACAGGCCGACCGTGACGATGCCGGTGATCTGGTTGAGCTCTCCCTCGAGCGCGACCGGATCGGTGATGCGCCATTCCTTGCGGATGGCCGGGGCGACCAGCGCGATACGTCCGGCGGCCTGGCCGTCGATCAGCAGCCGGAAGCCGTACCCTGGCTCGCCGTAGGAAACTGTTTCCGGCTCGATGCTCCACGCGGTGATGCCGTGGTGCGCGGCGATGCGCTCCCACAAGCCTTTGATCCAGCCGAACACCTCGTCGCGCGACGGGGCCTTGCGGTTGACCACGCCGCCGGCAGCCGGACGGCCCATCAGGGCGACGCCGAGCCGGCGGGTTTCCCGGTAGGTCTCGCCTTCGACGCGGTGGTACACCGTGCCGATCTCGAAGAGCGCCGCCTGGGTGATCTGGCGGGCGCGGTTGCGGCCGAGGGTTTCGAGCAGTTGCGGGACGAGGTGCGTGCGCAGGATGGCCTGGTCGGTGGTGACCGGGCGGGGCAGGGCGATCCGCGCGGCTGCGTCGTTGCGGTCGAACAGGGCCAGCAAGGCATCCGGTACCAGGCTGTAGGTGATGGTCTCCTGCAGGCCGAGGTGGATGAGCAGGTTGCGCAGCTCGGAGACCTGGCGCACCGGCGTATCGTCGGCGGCGGGATTCGGAGCGGCGGCCGAGGGGACCGGCACGATCTGGTCGAGGCCGTGCAGGCGGGCGACTTCCTCGATCAGGTCCACTTCGCGTTCGAGGTCGAAGCGGAAACCAGGAATGACAAAGGTCGCGCCGGCGTCCGTCTGTTCCGTGGCCTGGAGTTCCAGGGAACAGAGCAGGGCGACGATGCGGTCGGCCGCGATCTCCGTGCCGAGCAGGGAACGCACGCGGTCAAAGCGCAGGGTGATCAACCGAGGCGTGGCGGCGGGGGCACGGACATCGATGACGCCGCGGTCCACCGTTGCTCCGGCGAGTTCGACCATCAACTGGGCCGCGCGTTGGCTGGCCCAATCGACGGATTCGGCATACACGCCGCGCTCGAAACGGTACGAGGAATCGGTGAACAGCAGGAGTTTGCGGGAGGTGGTGCGGACGACCGCCGGATCGAACACCGCCGCTTCGAGCAGCACGTCGGTGGTGTCGTCGCGGATCTCGCTGCCTGCGCCGCCCATCACGCCGGCCAGCGCGACCGGTTTTTCCGCGTCGGCAATGACCAGCATGTTCGGATCCAGCGTGCGGGCGACCTGGTCGAGGGTGGCCATGGTCTCGCCGTCGCGGGCGCGGCGGACGTGGATCGTTCCGCCTGCGATCAGGCGCAGGTCGAAGGCGTGGAGCGGATGCCCGGTTTCCAGCAGGACATAGTTCGTGATGTCCACCACGTTGTTGATCGGGCGGATGCCGGCCTTCTCCAGGCGGTCGCGCATCCAGTCGGGCGACGGACCGATCCGCACCCCGCGCAGGATGCGGGCGGTATAGCGCGGGCAGTCGGCCGGGTTCTCCACGGTGACCGCGGCGCCGGTGGTCACGTCCGGTCCGCTCGCGGTCAGGGCCACGGCGGGTTTCTTCAGGGTGCGGCCGTACAGCGCGGCCAGTTCGCGGGCCACCCCGATCATGCTCAGGCAGTCGGGGCGGTTCGGGGTGATCTCCAGTTCGTACACGGTGTCGGGTGGACCCAGCACCTCGGCCATCGGCGTGCCGGGCACGGCATCGGGGGCGAGGGTCATCAGGCCCTGGTGGTCGCCGGAGATGCCCAGTTCGGCGGCGGAGCACAACATGCCGAACGATTCCACGCCGCGCAGCTTCGCCTTCTTGATTTTCAATTCGCCGTTCAGCAGCACCGCGCCGATCGGGGCGAACGGGTATTTCCCGCCGGCCTCGACGTTCGGCGCTCCGCAGACCACCTGGACCTCCTCGCGGCCATCGAACACCCGGCAGACCGACAACTTGTCCGCCTGCGGGTGCTTCTCCTTCGCCCGGACCTCGGCCACGACCACGCCGTCCACCTGGCCGCCGCTCGATTCCATGCCTTCCAGCTCGATGCCGGAAAAGGTCAGCTTGCGCGCGATCTCCGCGGGCGAAGCGTCGAGGTCAACATACTGTTTCAACCAACTAAGCGGCGTTTTCATTCAATCATCTGCTCTTCTGCGTTTATGTTTAACTGCGGATCTCGCGGATGGCGCGGATAAGGAAAGGTTTTATCCGCGATATCCGCGTAATCTGCGGTTCATTCGTTCTTGCCTCAGAACTGCGCCAAAAACCGCAGGTCGTTTTCGTACAACATCCGGATATCGGGCACGCCGTAGAGGATCATGGCGAGGCGTTCGACGCCCATGCCGAAGGCGTAGCCGGTGACCTGTTCGGGGTCATAGCCGGCGGCCTTGAACACATTCGGGTCGACCATGCCGGCGCCGGCGATCTCGATCCAGCCGCTGTGCTTGCAGACCCGGCAGCCCTTGCCGCCGCACATGTGGCAGGAGAAGTCGAGTTCGACGCTCGGTTCGGTGAAGGGGAAAAAGTGCGGGCGCATCCGGATGTCCACCGGGCGCTCCATCAGGTTGCTCAGGTAGTATTGGACGTCGGCCTTGAGGTTGGCCAGCGAGACGTGCTTGTCCACATACAGGCCTTCGATCTGGTGGAAGCTGGCGCTGTGGGTGGCGTCGGTGGTGTCGCGGCGGTAGGCGCGGCCGGGGGCGATGATGCGGACCGGCGGCGGGTGGTTCTCCATGTAGCGGATCTGCACCGGGGAGGTGTGGGTGCGCAGCAACTGGCCGGACTTCAGGTAAAAGGTGTCCTGCGGATCGCGCGAGGGATGGATTTTCGGGGTGTTCAGGGCGTCGAAGTTGTGGAACTCGTCCTCGAGGTCCGGGCCTTCGGCGACGATGAAACCGGCGGCGCGGAAGATCTCGATGCTGCGTTCGATGATGCGGCTGATCGGGTGGCGGCGGCCCTGGAGCGGCCAGGTGCCGGGCAGGGTGTAGTCGA
>CALBHI010000497.1 GCA_937894535.1 uncultured Verrucomicrobiota bacterium | reverse complement strand
CAGCGCATACCGGTCGAGCGTCCACTGGTGCGCGGCCAACGGATGCCCCGACACGTAGAAACCGAGCAGTTCCTTTTCGGCCGCGAGTTCGACACTCTGCGGCCACGCCTCCGCCGCGGGCAGGTCATCCACCGAGCCGCCTCCCGGCCCTGCCGCCACGGCATCGCCGAACAGCGAAAACTGCCCGACCGCCCGGTCGCGTTGCAAGGCGGCCGCCCGCCCCACCGCGCCCTCGATGCCCGCGAACAACCGGCTGCGCGGCATGCCGGTGAAATCAAACGCCCCGCTGCGCACCAGGCTTTCCAGCGTCTTCTTGTTCGCGGCCTGGCCGTCGATCCGATTGCAGAAGTCGGACAACCCCTTGAACAGGCCGCCCTTCTCGCGCTCCTCGACAATGGCCCGGGTCGCCGCCTCGCCGACGTTCTTGATACCGGACATGCCGAAACGGATCGCGTTTTTCACCGGCGTGAACAACACCCCGCTTTCGTTGACGCTCGGCGGCAGCAACTGGATCCCCAGCAACTGGCATTCCGCGATGAACAGCTTCATCCGGTCGGAGTTGCCGATTTCGAACGAGAGCGAGGCCGCCATGAACTCGGTCGGATAATGCGCCTTCAGGTACGCGGTCTGCCACGACACGATCGCATAGGCGGCGCTGTGCGACTTGTTGAACCCGTAGCCGGCAAACCGCTCGATGTTGTCGAAAATCGCCCCGGCCTTGTCCTTGGGAATCTTGTTGGCCGCGGCACACCCCTCGACGAACTTGGCCCGCTGGTTGGCCATCTCGTTCGCATCCTTCTTGCCCATGGCGCGGCGCATCATGTCACCCTGGCCGAGCGAGAACCCGGCCAGCACGTTGGTCGCGGCCATGACCTGCTCCTGGTACACCATGACCCCGAAGGTTTCCTCCAGCGTATCCTTGAGCAATGGATGGTCGTACTCGATCCTGACCTGCCCGTGGCGGCGCTTGATGAAGTCATCGAGCATGTTCATCGGACCCGGCCGGTAGAGCGCGATCATGGCGATCAGGTCCTCGAACTTGGTGAGGATGAACTTGCGCAGCAGGTCGCGCATGCCCTTGCTTTCCACCTGGAACACCCCAACCGTGTCGCCGCGGTTGAGCAGGTCGAAGGTCAACTGGTCATCCATCGGGATGTTGTCCATGTCGAGATCGACCCCGAAGTTCCGCTTCACATGCCGCACCGCCTCGACGATGACCGTGAGTGTCTTGAGGCCGAGGAAGTCCATCTTGAGCAGGCCGATGTCGCCCAGCGGCGTCATCTCGTACTGGGTCACCGCCTCCTTGTCCTTGTCGCGGGTGAGCGGGACGATCTCGATCAGCGGCTTCTCGCCGATCACCACGCCGGCCGCGTGCGTGCCGGGATTGCGGGCCAACCCCTCGAGCACCGGCGCGTATTTCATGATGCGGATCGCGCTGGGATCGGTCGCGCAGGCCTGGCGGAATTCCGGACTCTCCTTCATCGCCTTCTCGAGGGTCATCTCCGGATCCTCGGGCACCATCTTGGCCAGCTTGTCGGCCTCGGAGAGCGGGATCTCCAGCACGCGGGCGAGGTCGCGGATGACCGTCTTCGTGCCGAGCGTGCCGAAGGTGATGATCTGGGCGACATTGTCGCGCCCGTACTTGCGCTTCACGTACTCGATGACCTCGCCGCGCCGGATCTGGCAGAAGTCGATGTCGAAGTCCGGCGCCGACACGCGTTCGGGATTGAGGAACCGCTCGAAGAACAGGTTGTAGCGCAGCGGGTCGATGCCGGTGATGTACAAGGCATAGGCGACGATGCTGCCCGCGCCGGATCCGCGGCCCGGCCCGACCGGAATGCCGCTGTCGTGCGCGAACTTGATGAAATCCCACACCACCAGGAAGTAGTTGATGAACCCGGTTTTCTCGATGATGCCCAACTCGTAGTAGAACCGGTCGGCAATGCGCCGCTCCTCGTCGTTGCGCGGCGCATCGAGGTTCTCCATGCCGTACCGGGCCTTCAACCCCTCCTTGCCCAGCTTGATCAGGTATTGCTTCTGGGTATAACCCTCGGGCACCTCGTAGGTCGGGAAGTGGAGGTCCTTGCCCAGCTTGAACTCGACGTTGCACCGCTCGGCGATCGCCACCGTGTTGGCCAGCGCCTCCGGAAACTCGCGGAACAAGGCGAGCATCTCCGCGCCGGTCTTCAGGTAAAACTCCTCCGACCCGTAGCGCAACCGGTTCGGATCGCTCACCACCGTACCCATCTGCATGCACAACATCACGTCGTGCGCCTCGGCATGCTCCTTCTTGAGGTAATGCACGTCGTTGGAGACGATCAGCTTCAAGCCGGTCTTGCGCGCCACCTCGATCAATCCGCGGTTGGCCACCTGCTGCTCCTCCAGCCCGTGGTTCTGCAACTCGAGGAAAAAGTTCTCCGGCCCGAACAGGTCGCTGTAGGTCCCGGCCAGTTCCATCGCCAGCTTCATGTTGCCGCGCACGATCGCTTCGGGAATCTTGCCCTTGAGGCAGGACGAGGTCGCGATCAAACCCTTGGCGTGCTGCGCCAGCAGCTCCATGTCGATACGCGGCTTGTAGTAGAATCCGTTAAGCCAGCCCTCGGAGACCAGGCGGATCAGGTTCTGGTACCCCTCGTTGGTCGCGGCAAGCAACACTTGGTGGTTGGCCTGCGAGCCGGTCCCCTCCTCGACCTTCTTCTCGAACATGCGCCCGTGCGACATGTAGGCCTCGCAGCCGATGATGGGTTTGATCCCCGCCTTCTTCGCCTTCTGATAA
>CALBHI010000496.1 GCA_937894535.1 uncultured Verrucomicrobiota bacterium | reverse complement strand
TCGGCGCGCCACCTGGGCTTCAACGTATCCGTCGAAACCAGTCGCCCCCGTTTACGAAGACGCAACATTCAGCCATCAACTTCCAACATTCAACACTCAGATGAGGAAAGGTGCTGCTGATGTGGCAGGGAATAACGTACCACACCTGGACGGGCTGGCAATGGAAAGATTTTCGCGGTGAGCCGCTTCGTCAAACTCAGCGCAACGCGAGATTCAGGGCGAGTAGGGAATAGGCCGTGACCAGGACGGGATCCGATTCCCACCAGCGGCCTTCGGTGTTGACCCAGTAGCCGGTGCCGTCGGGATCGGTTTTCTGGATGCTGACGAGTTTTTGCACCAGGTCGGCGCGCCAGTTGATGGCGGAGCCGTCGTCGCGGGGGATGAGGTCGACGTCGAGGGCGGATAGGGCTTTGGCCAGGGTCTGGTAGTAGTAGAAAAGGCCCTGGAGGCCCATGCCGGGGTTTTCCTCGAGGGACCAGAACCTGCGGGTCCAGTCGTAGGCGGATTGGACGCGCGGATCGTTCCGGTCGACCTCGGCGTAGATGAAGCTGAGGAGACCGGCGTACGTCATGCTGCCGTAGGAGCGGAGGCGGACTTCGCCGGCGTCGTTGGTGATGCTGCCGGCCATGCTGGAGTCGGGTTTGTAGGCGAAGCCGCCGGCGTTTTCCGGATCGTCCGAGGCCCAGGCCTGGTCGTTGGACTCGGGGCGGTTTTGGACACGCTCGATGAACTGGCGGGCGGCATCCCAATCGAGGTCGGCGCGTTCGCCGGTGGTGCTGCGGAGGTCCTCCACGCTTTCGGTGAGGCGCATGGCTTCGAAGGCGAGGTAGGAGTTGGAGAGGTCGGCGTAGGCGCGGCCGGTGCCGGCGTCGTAGCCCATGCCGCCGTGGTAGATGTCGTCGCCGAAATGCTGGGTGGCGGCGATGAAGGTGCGGCCCCGCTGGATCAACGGAATGTGTTGCGGATTGCCGAGGGCGTGGAGCGCGACGATGGTCAGGGCGGTGTTGTAGTTGCAGAGGCCGCCGCCCTTGCGTTGTTCGCGGGGTTCGCGGCAGAAGGAGCCGTTGTCGTTAAACGTGCTGACGAGGTAGGTGGCGGCGCGCTGGATGGCGTCGGCGGCGGTATCGCCGCCGTGGCCGACGATGGCCCAGACCGGCAGGGCGGTGAGGGCGGGGAAGTCGGGGTTGGACCAGTGGCCTTCGGGTTGCTGGTTCTTGACCAGCCAGGAGATGGCGCGTTGGGCGGCGGCTTCGGCTTCGCGGCGGAGCGATTCGGGAATGGATTGAAGTTCGGTTTCCAGGCGGGGCAGTTCGACCGATTCCTGGGCGAGCGCGGTGGTGGCGGCAAGGAGCAGGGCGGCGAGCACGGTGTGTTTCACGGGACGTCTCCTAGAGGATTTTGAATTTGGGCAAGTCCTGGATATCGACCATGCCGGCAAGGTGGCCGTTCGAATCGACAATGATCAAATCGTCGACGTTGTGTTTCTGGAACACGGCGAGCACTTCGACGGCGAGCTGGTCCTGGTGCAGGGTGATGGGTTTGATGGACATGACGGTGTCGATGACGCGGTTGGGGAGGTCGGGGGTGTTGAGGTGGCGGCGCAGGTCGCCGTCGGTGAAGATGCCGGCGACGCGTCCGTCGTCCTCGACGATGACCACCGAACCGCTGCGCGCCTCGGTCATGGCGAGCACGGCATCCTGCACCTTGCTGCCGCGGGGGATGCGGGCGAGGCGGTCGCCGGTGCGCATGATGTCGGCGACCTTCATGACGAGGGTGCGGCCGATGGCCCCGCCGGGGTGGAGCTTGGCATAGTCTTCCTTGCGGAACCCGCGGGCCTCGATCAGGACCATCGCGAGGGCGTCGCCGACGGCGAGGGTGGCGGTGGTGCTCGTCGTGGGTGCCATGTTGAACGGACAGGCTTCACGGTCGACGGTGACCGGGATGACGACATCGGAGCAGGAGGCGAGGAAGTTGTCGAGCGAGCCGGTCAGGCTGACCACGGCGACGCCGCGGCGCTTGATGGCGGGCATCAAGGTGCGGAGTTCGTCGGATTCGCCACTGTAGCTGAGCGCGAGCACGACATCGCCGTCGCTGAGGATGCCGAGTTCGCCGTGCAGGGCGTCGGTGGCGTGGAGGAACACGGCCGGGCTGCCGGTGCTGGTGAGGGTGGCGGCGATTTTCTGCCCGACCGGGAGGTTCTTGCCGATGCCGGTGACGATGATCTTGTTGCCGCGCTTGAGGCAGGCGAGCAGCAGGTCGATGGCCTGGCTGAATGTTTCGCCGAGGCCGGCGCTGACCCGGCGTAATCCTTCTGCTTCGATGTCGATGACTTCGCGGGCTCGCTCAATGTACTTCAACGCTGTTCCTCCGGCGATGGTCCAGGGATTGGAAACGGTGGCGATGGCGTTTTCCAAGGATTGGACACGCGGCGAGTATGCCGGAGGGGGGTGGGGGCATCAAGTCGGATTGCGGCGGAAGGTGGCGATGAACATGCCGTCGCCGGGGCCTTCGGCGGGATGGATGAAGCGTTCGCCGTGGATCATGGTTCCGTTGAGCGGATCGGTGAAGGGGTCGGGTGTGAAATCGGCGTGGTGCGCGAGAAACCACGCGGTGACGGCGCGTGCTTCGGCGCGGGTGAGGGTACAGAGGGCGTAGACGAGGCGGCCGCCCGTTTTGACGCGCGGGGCGATATGGGCGAGCAGGCGACGTTGGATTTCGGCATAGCGGGCGGGGTCATCGGGACCGGTGCGCCAACGGGCATCGGGATTCCGCGGCCAGGTACCGAGGCCGGAGCAGGGGGCATCCACGAGCACGCCATCGAAGATGCGCCCCGGCGGTGTATCGGTGGCGCTGTCGAGGGGCAGGGTGGTGATCTGGGTGAGCCGGTTTTCCGCGGCGCGGCGTTGCAAGTTGGCGAGCACCGATGGCCGAATGTCGGTGGCGATGACCGACCCGGAGGCCCCGACCTGGCGGGCGAGTTGCAGGGTCTTGCCCCCGGCTCCGCTACAGGCATCCCACCAGGATTCTCCGGGGCGGGCGGCGCAGATCGCGGCGACGGCTTGGGATCCGATGTCCTGGATCTGGATGGGGCCACCCCACGCGCGTTCGAGAATCTGGCGTTGGAACGGGGAGGAGATGGCGACCGCGCCCGGCAGAAGCGAATGGGTGTGGTGGACGAGGCGTTGGGCGGACAGCATGGCCGTGAAGGCCGTGCAGCGCGCAGGTTCGATCCACACCCAGGTCGGAGGTCGGTCTTGAACCGAGGTGACGAAGGCATCGAGATCGAGGGTTGGATCGAGCGACTCCGCGGTCCATGCCGGTAGCAGATCGGCGGGTGCGATGGATACCTCGGGAATACGCTGGCGGAGCAAGGTGGTTTTCGTGGCGAGACCGGCGTGGGCGAGTGCATCGGCCTCGGCGTTGGTCAATCCGGTATCCGCGCGCCAGGCGGCGATGGCGGGATCGGGATCATGGGCCGCGGGATCGGGTTCGAGGGCAAGGGCCCAGGCGACCTGCCGGGACACGGATTCGGGCGCAAGCCGGTTGGTCCAACCTAGCCAGCGGAAGTGGGCGAACACCACATGGGCGCAGCGGCGGCGGTCGCGTGAGCCGAACATCGGGTGCTGGTTGAACACGCGGGCGAGGGCGGCGTCGGCGGGTTGGTGGGCGGCGACGGCGGCCGCCACGTCGCCGAGGACGGACAGTGCGATGTCGCGTTGGCGGATGATGCGGTGGGCGCCCGGATCAGCGGTCATGGCCCACCGGTTGGCGGTCGTCGCCCGTGCGGTGCAACGTGCATTGGATCAGCAGCACGAGCACGGCGTAGGCCATCACCCACCAGAGCAGCGCGAGCAGGGGATCGGTCCATTCCGAGCTCAGCAACCGCAACCGCTCGATCATCAGCGCCGGTTCATGGGTGTTGGTCCAATAGGGAATGGCTACACGCAGCAGGGCGTCGAATTCGGTGCCGATGTACAGGATGCCCAGCAGGATCAGCAGGGTGATCGCGACGGGACGCGTCAGGGCGGTAAGCCCGTAGGTGATCAGGGCGATCAAGGCCGGGAATGCGACCATCACATAGTAGGCGGGTGTGATGAGCTCACCCCAGGCCAGGCGGCAATTGAGTCCGTGGGCATAAGCCCCGGCGAAGGTCGCGCCGACGGTGAGCAGGCAGAGGAACAGGTAGCGTCCGGGATCGGCGGCCGCCAGTTCGCGGCGGCGTGCCGGGGTGATCAGGCGGAGCAACCAGCCGAATGCCCCGAGGGCGAATACCGCGGCGATGGCCCACTCCCAGCCTGCGTCGGGTTCGAGGAAGGTCATGCCGCTCTTCCAGACATTGTTGATGATCAGGCGGTCGACGAAAAACGTCCAGGCATCGCTCAGCTTGATCGCGCCGAGCAGATCGGTCAGGCCATGGTGTTGGCCCGCGTTGACGATGGTCTCCAAGGCCGGGAACATCGTGCCGAATTTTTCCTTGCTGGCGAGGTGGTAGCGGTGGCAGCAGGCGATGTACACCAGCGGGATGATCAGTGCACCGGCGATCACCCGCCAGCGGGCGAACGAGCGGTCGAGCACATGGGCCGCCACATAGACCACGGCCACCGGCAGCAGGAGAAACGCGATGGTCTTGGTCATCGCGCCGGCCGAGAGCAGCAGGCCCACGAGGATGCAGCGGATGATCAGCCGGCGGTCGGTGCGCAGGTGGGCCAGCACGCTGAACGCCAGCGCGGCGAACAACACGGCGAGGGCGTCGTTCGATACGCGCAGGATGTAGATCAGGTACATCGGCAGGAGGCTGATGACCAGCGCGAGCAGACGCACCAGGCCGGGGTCCTTGAAGAGCACGGGCAAGGTGCCGAGCAGGATGGCGAGGGCCGCTGCCCCGAACAGCAGTTGAAGTGAACGTTGCACATACACCGCCTCGCGGTAGCCGTGCTGGGTGCGTACCCAGTCAAAAAGCCGCCAGGTCAGTAGGTAATACACGGGCGGATGTTGCGCCTGGAACAACAGGATTTCCGCCGTGAAGTTTGTGGTCGGCGAATGGGTGTAGAAGTGACGGTATTTCAAGCCACCGACCAGTCCGGCCTGGCCCATGCTCAAGTCGGAATGGGGGTTGTTGGCGATCTC
>CALBHI010000495.1 GCA_937894535.1 uncultured Verrucomicrobiota bacterium | reverse complement strand
ATCCAGATGTCAGACACAGACCACCTTCCCAACGCGCCGAGCCTGCCCGGCCAGGGGGCGACGCGTTCCACCAAGGTTCCGCCTCCCTGTCCGCCCCTCCCGACACCCGAAACCCGACACCCGACACCCTCTCACCCCATCAACCATCCCGCCTTTGGCGGGTAACCATCAACCATTCTCCGTCCCCCCTCCCCATCAACCATCAACCATCCCGCCAACGGCGGACCCGCCTCCGGCGGGCAACCATTCCCCATTCCTCCCTCCCTCCCCCCTTTTCAAACCGCCCGTTTCCGGGTATGATGTCCCTATCGGTAGAACCACCACGAAAAGGTCCCTTTGTATGAACGCAGGCGCAGACAGGTTCACATCAGTAAAACGATTCGCCCTCGCCCTCGCCGCCGGGGTCGTGCTCCCCCTCGCCGCCGCGGGGCAGACGTCGCCATGGCAGAACATGACGTTGGCCGGTGCATACCAGGGCTGGAACCCGACCGGCAACAACATGACCCTGGTCTCGAACAACACCTGGGAAGTGACGCAGTATTTTATCGCGCCCTTTACGAACAAGGTAAAGTTTGTCGCCAATAAAAGCTGGGCCAACAACTGGGGCGTCTCCGGCAGCCCCATCCTCGCCGCCCCCGTTTCCGCCACCGGCGTGGTCAACGGAGCGGACATCAACTTCGCCTCCCGGCAGGATGGCTATTACCGCTTCCGCTTTAACGACAGCACCCGGCAGTTCTGGATCGACCTGGTCAGCAACGCCATCCCGGAAAACGTGAACCTCCTCCGGAACCCCGGCTTTGAAACGGCCGGCAGCTCTGATTTCGACGCCTTGCACTGGGAAAACGGCAATCCCGACACGCACGGCGGCAAATACGGCAATTCCCAACGCGCCAACTGGCGCTCGAACGAAGGCCTCTGGATCGCCGCCGTCGGCTCGTTCGAGACCAAGTTCGGCGGCTGGTACCAGGAGATTCCCGTCAGCCCGGAACACGACGTGCTCCTTTCCGGCGCGTTCTGGGCCGATGCCAACTGGACCGCGACGACACGGGAAATGAAAATCGAATACTACGACATCAACTATGCCCTCCTCGGATCGCAGTCGTTCCCGCTCAACAATGTCGGTGAATTCTGGATCACCAACAGCGTGGCCGGTTCCGCACCCGCCAACGCCCTGTGGGCGCGGGCCGTCGTGAATGTGGACGGATCAGGCGATGAAGGATCCCTGCAGTTCGACTCCATGTCCATGCGCCTGCGCAGCCGGCCGAACCAGAGCTTTAATGAATGGAGCTTTGCCTCGAATCCAGGCCGCCACACCCGCGGCGGCTGGCTCATTTCCACCGGATTCGTCTCCACCCTCGCCCCCCGCACCACCCGCGCCGCCCACCTGCTGAACCCGACCGCCAACTCCACCAACGGCGGTTTTGTCCAGAGCGGCTTCCTGCCCAACGGCATCGGCACCCTGTCGTTCCACTACAGCCAATTGAACCTCGACCCCGAAGCCAGCCCCACCAATCCCGTCCAAGTGTTCATCTATACATCGGCCAATGGCTCCAGCTGGACCCTGCGCGACAGCATCCCTTCGGTGTTGAATGACTTTTACATCGAATACACCCGGAACCTGAACCTCCCGGATGACCGCTACCTGCGCATCCAGCATGCCGGTATCAGCACCAACGAAGTCCTGATCGATGACATCACCCTGGGTTCCACCGCCGACTCAAATCCCTTTCAGGATTTCAACTCGTGGACCGCCACCAATTTCCTGACCAACGCCGTGCATACCTTTGGGGGCTGGACCCTGAATACCGGCCGCGTCACCACCGCCGGAGCATTCCAGGCCATCTCGGCCGTGATCGCCCCACCCGCCACCGCCACCAGCACCAATGTGTTGATCAGCCCGCTCCTGACCAACGGCATCGGCCAGATCTCGTTCCAATACGCCCGCGGAACCAACGGAAGCGGCCCGGTGAAGTTCCTCGTCCAGCGCTCCGAAAACGGGACCGACTGGATCACCATCGATACCGTCGATCAAATCATCAGCACCGCCTACGCCACCTACAACCGGTCCTACTTCTTCGACAGCCCCCACTACCTCCGCATCGCCAACGTCTTCATCCCTAGCACCGGAGCCGCTTCCAACCTCGTGCTGATCTCCGAAGGCTTCGACGCCGGGAATACCGCTCCGCAAGGCTGGACCTTCATCAGCATCAGCACCTACACCTCCACCGGAAATTTCGGCGAAAAAAGCCCGTCCCTCTCGTTTAATGCCTCCAACGACCGCATCATCGTGCCCCTCACCCCCGGCACCACCGCAACCGGGATCACCTTCTGGACGCGCGGACAGAGCATCCAAGCCAATTCGTTTTTAAGCATCACCGGCGTGGTGGTAAACGGCACCAACACGTCTCAAATTCAAATCGCCCGCCTCGACGGCGTGAGCGCGATCCCGAATACCGCGCTGACCCATGTTGTGCCACTTACCGCCAGTAACCTTGTCGAACTCCAGTTCCATTATACCAAGGGCGTGGACCCCTCCGGCGGTAACCTCGCGTTCGACGACCTGAAGGTCTTCGGCCGGACCGCCTCCAGCAGCAATTCCCCGCAAAGCCTGTTGATCGACAACATCAACATCGCCGTCCCCCAGGAGTTCCGCACCCAGAACTTCAACGCCTGGCCAACCCGCACCACCTACGGCGATTACGAGTTTCAGGGCTGGCGGGCCGCATTACGCGCCATCATCGATACCAACAACACCTTCGAAGGCCAGGTGCTTCGCCTCGATAACAGCTCCAATCTTAGTCCGTTCCTGCAAAGCCCCGTGCTCAGCGAAGGCATCGGCAGCATCTCCTTTAAATACCGGCACTGGGATGGCTCACCGGCCATGTCGATGCAGGTTCAGATTTCCGCCAATGGCGAAAACTGGTCCGTGCTCGAGACCATCACCGACATCACCTCGACCAGTTTCATCACCTACGACCGGTATCTGAACACCACCACCAGTTTTGCCGTGCGTATTGTGGTCACAGCCGGCGGCGACCGCATGCTGATCGATGACGTGAGCATTACCCGGCCGCAACCCCCGGCCAACATCACGCTCAACGCCAGCCATGTTCCCTTCGCCCCCTTCACCAACGACCCGGTGTTCATCTTCGCCAACGTCTCCGCCCTGAATGGGGCCGTGAACATCGGCCTGACCAGCTTCTACCGCATCGGCACCTCCGGCGTCTTCACCCCGCTGCCGATGACCCTCACCAACTTCATCGAATACGTGTCCGTGACCAACATCCCGCGCCAACCCACCAACACCATCGTCCAATACTTCGTCAAAGCCACCTTCTCCGGCCCCGGCAGCAGCCAAACCAGCCCGGTGTTCTTCCCGCCCGGCGGCTCCAACAGCCCCGCCTTTTACGGCATCCCCCGCCAGCCCCCCGGCTCGGTGTGGATCAACGAGGTGCGGTACAATGATTTATTTTCGGACATTGGCGAAACCATCGATTCGGCATTGATCGAGTTGGCCGGAAGAGCCGGCATCAATTTACAAGGGTGGCGTATCGACCTTGTTCGTACCGACTACGATGGGCGAACCATTCTCGATGCCCGGTACGCCATCACCAACAACACCATCCTGGCCAATGAATCGAATGGTTTTGGCTTCTGGGTCATCGCAAACCCGTTCACCGTCGAGCGCGACCAAACATTGACGAACAAGATCAATGAAACAACCAACCCGAACGCATTCCTTCCACTCGGCATCCGCCTCCTCAATGAAATGGGCGGCGTCGAACAGGCCATTTCCTTCGAGGGATTTTTCCAGGGGTATGAATTCGTCAACCAAACGGATCAAGATCAGAGCGGCCTAACCTCCATTAGCTTGACCGGAACCGGCACGAATTACGCCATGTTCACCTGGGCCATCACCAACACCTCTGCGGGCGGTGCCAACGGACAGCAGTTTTTTGGCGTAGTGACGCCGCAATTCATGAATGCGCCGGATATTTATTGGGCCGAACTGAATACCGTAAGCGGGATCGTGACCATCGTGACCTACGGGAATACCAACCAGTGGAATGCCGCCCCCTACGTCACCACCAACCTGAACGCGGCCGTGCCGGTCTGGGTACCGGTGACACCGTTTAACAGCAATCCGACGTCCGGCTCCAACAACGGCACCAACCGGTTCTGGTTTGCCCTGCCCCCCAGCGCCACCAACCAGTTCTTCCGGGTTTTCTACCAGGTCCCGCCGCCCTGACCCGAGCCCACCCGCCCCCGGCGTGCGCCAAACCGCCGGGGGCACACCCTCCCGCCTAAACCACACTATGTTGTGGTACTTACAAAAAGAGCCGCTATACTGCTAAACCGATTCCGGGTATTCTTTACAGGTGAGGAAATTATGAAGCAAAAGCCTACAGCGCAAGCGTTTACCTTAGTTGAGCTCCTGGTCGTCATCTCCATCATCGCCATTCTGGCCGGTTTGCTCCTGCCCGCCGTGATCGGGGCCTTCACGAAAGCCACCGAAGCCCAGGCGCGCTCCGAGGTGAAATCCATTGAAATGGCGGTCAAGGCGTACCTGAACGAGTACAACCGGTTCCCGGAAATCAACACCTCGGACATCGTGTACGGCGAGGGTTCGAAAGATAACGGCTTCCTTATCGGAGTCTTGCGGGGCACCAACGTCCAACTGAATGCCCGCCGCATCGTTTTTCTGGAGGTGCAGGACAAGAGCATCCTGAATGGCAACCTGGTCGACCCGTGGGACAATCAATACCGGATCGCGGTGGACACCAGCTACGACAACGTGGTGCAGACCGGAGCGAGCGGCATCGGGAACCTGGCCGGTCGCAACGTGGCGGTCTGGTCGTACGGGGTGAATGGTAGCGGCACCAACAGCCTGATCAAATCCTGGTAGGCATGCGGAAAGCACCCATGACTGGAAACACCTCATTCCGGAAAGGATTCACCCTGATAGAGCTCCTGGTGGTCATCGCCATCATGGGCCTGCTCATCGGGTTGACCCTTCCCGCGTTCCAGAGCATGGGCCGGGGTGCTTCCATGCGCTCGGCCGTATCGCAGGTCCGTTCCGCCATCTCCCTCGCCCGCCAACACGCCATCGTCAACCGGGCCAACACCTACGTGGTGTTTCCGCACGACAATCCACTCTTATACGGCGGATCAAATGCTTCTAACGTAACCATGGCTTTCCGTGCATTTAATGTTTACTCAGAGAAAGACGGCTATCTCCGCAATTGGAGTTATCTTCCCAAAGGGACTGTATTCGTTCGCGGGGTGTTGCCCGAGTATGGCATAGCTCGTGATAACAACGATATTTTTACGGATCCTAATCCCCTGAAAACGTTGCATACCCTCCGCTTCCCCTCGACGAACACGAGTGGTACTGCCTTTACGACAATCCGCGGCCTGCGTTTCCGTCCGGACGGCTCGTGCGACATCGGCAGCGATCCGGAACTGTTCATTGCCGAGGGCACCATCGACGTCAACCCGCTCACCGGCGACATCCTAGCCTACAATTACCGCAAACCGCTGACCAGCACCGCCCTGTTCGGCATCCAGATCCGCGAAAAAACGGGACGTACCCGGGTGTACGATTACCGCTCACCATGAAAATACGTTCATCCAATCGTTCGGGCTTCACCCTGGTCGAGGTCGCCTTGGCCCTGATGGTGACGGCGGTGGGCATGATGGCCGTCTTTTCCCTGTTCCCCGTCGGCTTGGATATGAACAAAAAGGCCATCGACGACACCCAGTTGTCCATCTTCGCCGACGACGTCATCGCGGGGGTGCGGGCGCAACTGTGGAAGGATGGATGGAACGTGGTCCAGAATCCTACCGCCATCCGGCTCCGGCCAACCGCCCGTGATGTCTGGAAGATACCGCCCGCGACCGACATCGAGGCCACCGGCACCAAGGAAACGATGATCTATGAATTCATCGACTACCCCATCGTGGACATGGCGGTCCGCTATAAATTAAACGTCAACACCCTCGGCAACCGTGCATATTTCCGGCTGGAGTTGATCAACGGCGAGACCGGACCAACCAACAACACCCAAGTGTACTACACGGAAGTGTTCAAAACCGACATGAGCTGGCAATGAAACCGGGAATCCACCGCCAAGGCTTCACCCTGATCGAACTGCTGACCGGCATGACCCTGCTGGTCATCATGGTGCTTTTCCTCACCCGCATTTTCAACGATGCGTCCTCCATGTGGCGCCTGGGCAACAAACGCGTGGAATCGAATTTCGATGGTCGGGCCGCGGTGGATTTCATGGCCCGCGAGCTGTCCTCCGCCATCAACGACAACCTGCTGACGTTGAACCTGTTTTCCAACCGGACGAACCTGCACACCGGCGTGTCGGCGGACTTCCTGGCCTTTGTGACCGCCGACCACAATCCGCACACCCAAGCCGGCACCAACGGCGTCCAGCGGCAGACCAAGCAGGTGATTTACTGGCTGGATTGGATGAAAACGGCCGGTTCGACGAACATCAACAACCGCTACATGATCCGGCGTTCGGAAGTGGTGAACCAGGGCGGCAACGGGAATTTGGCCTCACCCGTTGTCTCTTTCCAATGCTACACCAACCGCGCGTGGTATGACCGCACGCGCAATCCCGGGGCCTGGTCCGGGTCGGACATCATCGCCGAAAACGTGCGCACCATGGAATTCGTGATCTACGACACCAACGGGGTGCGCCACTTCAACTACAATTCGGTCACCAACGGCCCGGTGGGCTTTATCGACATCCTCGTGGAACTGCTCGGCGAGGAGGACTCCATCCGGATCGCCAACATGCCCGGTTCCCAGACGGCACAGTCGACCGCGTGGACCAATGCGAACATCTCGGCACGCCGGTACTTCCAGCGTGTTTTCCTCAATTCCAGTTATGGCTACGTGAGTTCACCATGAGCAGCACACCCTCCAATCGAGCCTCGCGCGAGGGCATCGCGCTGATCGTGGTCCTGGGCATCCTGTCGCTGCTGGTCATCCTCGGCTTTGGTTTTTCCGTGGCCATGCGGACCGAACGTATGGCCGCGAGCAGCGCCGCGGAAACCGTACGCACCCGCCAGTTGCTGCAAGCCGCCCTCGCCCGTTCGGTTGATTCCATTTCCCAGGCCATGATCGCCGCCAACGTCGCCTACCCGGCTCCCACCTACGTGAGTGGGTCCATCCCCGGCCCGACGGTGCTTGCCTTCGGACCGACCAACCTGATGTCGACCGAAGCCCTGCTGTATGTGCCGCTTGATTTCCATGTCGACGCGTCCAATGCCTCTCCCCGCTGGGTCAACATCGTCGACCCGCTGTCCACCAACGTGCTCGGCCGGTACGCCTTCATCGCCGTTGATTCTTCCGGCCTGATCGACATCAACTCCGTTCATCTGGACAACATGCCCCGCCTCAAGGGAACCAATGCGGGCGAAGTGAAGATCAGCCACCTGCCGGGCTTTTCCAACTTCGACTTGTTCAACCTGTACCGCACGAACCGGTACATCCGGTTCGAATCGATCCCCGATATCGGCACGTTGCGCAACAACGGCCTCAACAGCTACCCGCGCAACTTCTCCACCTACTCGCGTTTCCCGCCCGATCTACAGGTCGCTGCCGTCCCCGGGGCCTCCGCACGGAAAAAAATCGATATCGGCGGCACACGCAGCCAACTTCAGGCCATCGAGACCGACATCAAACTGGCGCTCACCGACGCCGGGGTCCCGAATGTGGACGAGGTTTTCCGGAACATCCTGGATTACGTGGACACCGATGTCGGCAACGTTCCCACCGACCTGAACAGCAGCAGCTCTCCTCCGGTACCGATGGTCAACGAAATTGTCTTCTTCGGACGCTTTTTGAAACAGGCGTCAGGAACACCGGGGCAATTCAATTACACCTTCCAGTTGCGCATGGAGGTGGAATTGTGGTTCCCCTTCCCGGCCCTCATTGCCCGCACCTACAAGCTCAATCCGGACATCACCCTGGCGCAGCCTTCGTCGCTGCCGGCGGATGTGGCCCCCCTGTATGCGCCGTTGTATCCGGTTTTCAGTCCAAACGCGGGCACGCCGGTGACGATTTCCGTGAATGGCGCACCCAGCGCCGATGGTTCGTTTGTCGCCAACCAGACCGGCATGTATGTGGTTCGGTATGATTATTCCTTCCCGTCGGTCGTAAGCGGAGACATTCCGCCGGTGTTCCCTGTCGCGATCACAATCAACGCGATGGAAACACGCAACGACGCCGATGCCGCCGTGGACCGTGTAAGCAACCTCCAGAACGAAGCGTTCGTCTTCAATGCCAACACGCTAAACCCGGCCGCCGGGCGCGGCTGGGCCATCACCGATCCGCGCCTTAACCACATTTCCACAGAGTGGAATTTCCTCTCCGGTAGTGCCAACCTGAATCCCGGCTCAATCAATGTGCCAACGCGAAATTTCACCCAGGGCGAACCACCGTTCCAAGGTACGGCCCCCACGAGCCTCGGTGTCACCAACATTCTGATGTACAGCCGCCGCGGTCCGATGGAATCCGTGGCCGAACTGGGCTTCATCCCGATCGGCCAACGGTGGCGGACGATCAACCTGTACGAGCTGAACGGCGAGCGCCACCGGGTACTGGATTATTTCACCATCACCAACAAGCACCAGGTCCGCAAGGGGTTGGTCAACCTCAACACGCCCTACCCGGCCAACCTGGGCTCCGTATTCCGCAATGCAGCCCTGCAGGACTTTCCCGGCGGTGGCCCCCGCGGATCGGTGAGCGGAACCGCGGGCGATCAGATTGGTTCAACACTCTTCAACCTGTCCAACACCACCTTGTTCACCAACCTCTCCGAGATGGGTCGCATCCCCGTCAATCAATTCAAGAGCCTGTTGCAAAGCGGCTTTCCGGCGTCTTCGCCCCTGTCGGATGCCCACATCGAATCGGTGATCGCGAACTCGATGGACCTCGTCGGCTTCCGGCAGAACCTTTTCACCATCATTCTCGCGGCACAAACCATCAAGACATCGCCGGAAGGGGATATCGTCACCGGGGAGCAACGGGCGGTGGCAGTCGTGTGGCGCGATCCATTTATCAACAGCAACGGCAACTACGCGGTGATCCCCCGCTTCTACAAGTTGCTGGTTGATTGATCACCACGCCATGGCGTGTTCCTGGCCGCAAAAGGGGTATTCGACGATGAAACGTGCACACAGTATGAACCGGAAGAACCAGGCCGGCTTTACCCTGGTTGAACTCCTGGTAACCACCGCCATCATCGGCATCCTGATCGGCATCGTGGTCGGCGTCGCCGGCTTGGCCTCCAAGAAATCCGACGAAGGCAAAGCCCGGGCGGAAATGCAGCAGATCGGCAATGCGCTGGAGGAGTACCGGATCAAGTACGGTCGTTATCCGCAAAACCTTTCCACGCTGAAGAACAACAACACGGAAATCGACGTCCAGCTCAAAAGCTTCAAGGACAAGGATCCATGGGGCCGGGATTACGAGTACACACGTAACAGCGACTACAGCTACCGGCTTTTTTCACGTGGCGCCAAGGGTACTGACGCCAGCGACGACATCGACAGCTCCCGCGACAGCTACTAACCCTCTCGCACCGACAAGACGTACCGAGCGCTGTCCCTGAAGCCTTCCACGCGGACCTCGCTCTCGTAATCGACGCGCAGGAACGCGTACGTGTGTATCCCCACCATCTCCCTTCTGCGTTCTCAGCGTCCTCTGCGGTTATCCGATAGGTGTGTACGAGTAAGGGTGTACGAGTACGGGTGTTCTCGTTCCTGACACCTGAAACCTGAACACGCCTCCCATCAATCATCAACCATCCCGCCGGAGGCGGGCAACCATGCTACGCCGGCGAGTAAGGGTCTGTCCCCACCATCTCCTATCTGCGTTCTCAGCGTCCTCTGCGGTTATCCGATAGGTGTGTACGAGTAAGGGTGGGCGAGTACGTGTGTTCTCGTTCCTGACACCTGAAACCTGAACACGCCTCCCATTAACCATCAACCATCCCGCCGGAGGCGGGCATGAGCCTCCCCCGAAAAAGTAGACATGTTCGCCGCTTAATTGGTAGTGGGATTAT
>CALBHI010000494.1 GCA_937894535.1 uncultured Verrucomicrobiota bacterium | reverse complement strand
AAAACCGCAGGTTCATTATCTGCTTGGATACCTGCGGATGGAACAGGGCCGTTACGCGGAGGCCCTGGATCTATTCCGGAAGGCGACGGAACTGGCCCCGGATTACCTGAATGCCTGGAAGAAGATGGGCGAGCTGGGAGCATACATGCAGGTTCCGGTAGAGGATCGGGATGCGGTGGTATTCACGGCCGTTCGACTGGATCCGCTGTCCCGTCATGGACGACCGGACATCGATCAGGTGTACGATGTACGCGCCTTGTGGCGCGCCGTCGAGGCGGCCTGGTCGGTCATTCCTGACCGATCGAACCGGGTGTACCCGTTGGCGGCCAGTGCGCGACAACTTGAGGACGATAAAAAATTAGAGGCGGATGCCCGACGGAAGGGGCGTTATCGGCCATCGTTCCGCTTTACCTCGTACGAGACGATTGACAAACCAGCGGTGGTGATCGCCCGCCATCAGGTGATCCGGGAGCTTGTTCAGATGATGCAGCAACAGATCAGCATAGCGGCCTATCGCTAGGGTGAGCTGGTCAGCTCTTGCAGGTGCAATTGTCGGCGCAGGTGCATTCGGCGCCGCCTTTGCAATTGCAGGCGGTTTCGGACTTCTTCGAGCAGATGCTGCAGCAGCCGCTGGTGAGGCCGAGGGCGAGTACGAACAGGATCAAGGCGGTGCGTTTCATGGTGTGTTCCTCTTAGGGGGCATTGTAGGAACCTCCGGGGCCGGTGCAACGCCAAAGCGCGTTGCTGTCGGCGGGGCGGTTCAGCGGCGGTTGGCGTCGCGCAGGTGTTCCGGGAGTTTCTTCAGGGCGGCCCATTGGCGCAGGGTACTTTGATGGTCGGCTGCCGGATAGCCGACCACGGTCTGGCCGGCGGGAACGTCGGCGGTGACGCCCGATCCGCCGCCGATGCGCGCGCCGCTGCCGATGGTGGTATGGTCCTTGATGGCCACGCAGCCGCCGACCATCACGCCGTCGCCCATGGTGACCGAGCCGGCCACGCCGGTGCATGCGGCGATGACGCAACAGCGCCCGATGCGGCAGTTGTGGCCGATCTGGACCAGGTTGTCGATCTTGGTGCCGTCGCCGATCACCGTGGCGCTGAATTTGCCGCGGTCCACGCAACTGTTGGCCCCAATTTCCACGCCGTTGCCGATCTCCACCGATCCGATGTGGGGAATTTTCACCAGGCTGCGCCGGTCGGCGGAGGGACGGTAGCCAAAGCCATCGGCACCGATCGATACGCCGGCGTGCAGGATGCAGCCGTGGCCGATCCGGCAGCGGTCGCGCACGACCACGCCGGGCCACAGCACACACCCGTCGCCGATCACGCTGTCGTCCAGGATGGTCACATGCGGGTACAGCCGCGTGCCTTGGCCGATGCGTACGCCGGGACCGATGTAGCAGCCGGCGCCGATGCTGGAGCCTTGGCCGATGGTGGCGGTCGGATCGACGTGGGCCGCGGGGTGGGTGCCGACGGGAGAGGATGCGGCGGGTGGTTCGAACAACGCGAGGGCTTCGGCCATGGCGAGGTCGGCGTTCGCGACCCGGATCAAGCCGCGGCCGGGGCCGGGCTCGACGGGGAGGTCGGCGTTCACGATCGCCGCGGACGCGCCTGAGGTTTCCCACTGCGGGAGGTAGCTGCGGGAACCGATAAAGGTGAGCTGGCCGGTGGTGGCCCGTTCAATCTGTTCGATGCCGTGGATGGTCAGGGTTGCGTCACCGGCCAGGTTGCCTGACAACCGTTCGGCCAATTCGCGGAGGGTGTAGGTGATCATGATGGAATCCTTCAAAAGCGGCAGCATGACCGGCTTGCGTCCTGAAAGCGATCATCATTCGCGCCGCGGCTCTACGGCGTGGTGAGCAGGGTGCTGATCCAGAGCAGCCAGGCGATCAGGATGATGGCGACAGCGAAGTAGAACCGGCGCATGCCGCGTTTGAGACGTTGCACGCGCAGGTGTTGTTCGCGGAGGTAGAAGGCATCGCGGGCGGCGGCCTGGACATGGGCATCGGTGCGGGGCCGGTCGGATCCGGTGTGCGCGGCGGGCGAACCCGGCCGCGGGGGCCGGTTAAACTCGTCCGCGAATTTCTTCAGGTGACCGATGGTGCCGTGAATGCGCATGGTTGCTGTGTGTTTCGTACCATGAAACCACCCGCTTCGCTAGAGAAAGAGGAGGGGGATGAGGTGTTATCCCTGAAACCGGAGTTGATCAACCGCAGATTGCGCAGATATCGCAGATGGGAATGGAGTGATGATGTTGCTTCCGTTCACGGCCGGTGCACAAAACGAGAAGAGTTGATTTGTACATACCATAAAGCGATCCGCGCCTATCCGCTATATCCGCGGTTCCAACTGCTGAATTCGGGATGATCCATGCAATCATCGGTACGTGTGAACCCGATTTTCAGGCCATCGAACCTCCTCCCCTCCTCTTCCTCTAGCGAAGCGGGTGGTTTTCCGAATCGGCTCGTTGTTGATGGGTGTTGCGGTGTTACTCGATACCGAGGTCGAGGGCTTTTTCGGCGAGTTCGACGGCGGTGAGGAAGCCTTCCGAGGCGGCGGTTTCACCGATCTTCCAAGCGGCGAAAACCATGGCATGGCGCAGCGCCTTGGCCGGGGGGTGTTGGTGGAGCCAGCCATGGAGGAAGCTGGAGAAGAGGGCATCGCCGGCCCCGACGGTGTTGGCGATGGGGCGCAGGGTGACCGCGGGCAGGCGGGTCGGGGCGTGGCCGTCGTGGGCGAGCAGGGCGCCGTCCGCGCCGAGGCCGGCGACGAGGACCCTGGCCGGGTAGCGGGCGCGCAGGTGGGCGATGGTTGTTTCGGGGTTGGTGTGCGCTTGTTCGTGGCTGAAGAACAGGATGTCGGCGGCGGCCATGAAGTCGCGGTTGTAGGCATCATCCGGGTCGCGGAGGACGTGGACGTCGGTGGCGATGGGAACGTGATAGGCCTGCGCGATGGGGAGTAGGGCGCGGTTGTAGTTCACGTTGGCGAGGACGGCGAGGTCGAGGGAGGGCCAGAGGGTGGTCAGGCGGTCGGCGGGGTAGGTGGCGTCCTGGATCGATTTTAAATCGACGTGGATCTGGCGGCGGCCGGAGGGTTCGTGGAGGATGACCGACTGCGGGGTGGCGTCGAGGGTGTCGAGGACGAGGGTGTCGCTGAGGTGCCAGCGGGCGAGTTGGTCGCGCACCCAGCGGCCGGCGGGATCGCGTCCGATCTGGGCGGCGAGGGTCACGTCGTGCCCGAGCACCTGCAGGGCGCGGGCGACGTTCAGGCCGACGCCGGAGATGCGGGAGGCCACGCCGCCGAACGGGTAGGTCACCGGGAAATAGTCCAGCGGGAAGCGCTCGATGCGCAGCGTCGTCTCGATGTTGATCAGGCCGGAGACGAGGATGCGGGCCATGACCTTACAGCGTGGTCGGGGTGGCGGTGGCTTCCGGCGGGGCGGGGATGGTCAGGATGACGGTGGACTGTCCCTCCTGACCGCCCTGGTCGCGGACGTTGATCACGTTCACCCCGGTCACACGGCCGGCGGTCTGGTAGATGGCGGAGGCACCCGACTGCGAGATGAATCGGCCTTGGCCGGGATCGCTGACCGACCATTCCAGCGGGTAAAAGATGTTGGTGCTGGAGCCGACGGCGTCGTTATCGCCGATGTTGTCGCCGGCGCGGAAGGTCACGACCCAGATCCGGTCATTGGTCAGGGTGATGGAGGAGGGGGCGATGGCGATTTGCTGGCTGTTGGTGTTGGCGTCATCGCACCCCGCGAGCATGGCGACGGCGGACAGCAGGGTGACGAGGAGCAGTAGGGGGCGGGCGTGGATCATGGCGGTTACAGGCCTCTCGGGATGGGGATGTCGTTGACGTTCCTGATGAAGTTCGTGATGGGTTGGAAGGTGAAGGTGGTGCCGCCGCTGGTCAGGTTGAATCCGTCACGGGAGATGGCCGATCCATTGAAAAAAGCCCCGCCAAAGGTGATGCTGCCGAAGGGGGCGTAGAGAAAACCGGAGAGGCCGCTGCCGCCAAGGCCGGTGATGACGATGTTGCCGGTGCTGACGATCACCACATTGGTGGCGGTGGGTCGCCAGCCGGTCGAACTGTAGCCATTGGCGAAGATGCGCATGTTGCTGGTCAGGGCTCCGCCGGAGACATAACCGCGGCTGGTGTACCAACTGTTCGAGTGGACGCCGGGAATGGACAGCGAGGGAATGACGACCTCGGGGACCGTGGCCTGTTTGATGAATTTCGAGGTGATGGCGGTGGACATGGAGGGCGGGTGGGTCAGGTTGCCGGTGTAGTAAACACGGCTGGCGGTGGCGAGCCACGGAGTCCAGCCGATCTCCACGTTGCCGTCGATGTACATGGTGCCGTTGATGCGGGCATCCTTCAGGCGCAAGTTACCATTCACATACACGTCGCCGTAGACGTTGCGCGTCCCGTTCCACAGGGTGAGGTTGCCGTTGATGTAGATGGTACCGGGTGCGGTTTGCGAGCCGAAGCTGGCGCTGCCGCCGTCGAGGTTCACATTGCCGTCGACCATGATGGTGGTGACGCTCATGGCTGCGCCGCCATTGAAGTTCGGGGTGTTGAGATCGCCGCGCACGATCACGGTGGCATTCGGACCGACCATCTGGTTGCCCTGGAAACCGAGGTTGACGCCGTAGACCATGATGTTCTCCATGAGCATGGTGTCAACGAAGTCATCCGGATCCTCGGGTGGCGGCGGGGGCGCAGTCATCACGAATTGAAGTTCACGGCGGGCTTCGCGCGGGTCGCCGGGGTCGGCGATGCCGGTGGCGGTGACGAGGCGGTCGGCACCGATTGCGGTGCTGGTCAGGATGAACTGGTCGCCGTTGTCGAGGGTGTAGGTGCCGGAGGGCAGGTAGGTGGCATCGGCGGCAAAACGTGCCCGGGCGTAGGACTCCCCGGATTCGGCCATGTACAGGGCGCGTTGGACGGAATCAAAACCGAGGCGTTGCAGGCGTGAGCTGGTGGAGCTGGACAGCAGGGCACCGCCGACCAAACCGACGGCGACCATGGTCACCACCACGGCGACCAGCGTGGATCCCTGGTTGTTGCGTTGTTGCATGAGCGTGGCCGGCTAGAACGTTCGAAAGGCCAGCCGGTTGCTGTAGATCATGGATCCGGCGGTGGCGCTTTGCAAGACGATTTCCAGTTGGCGCATGGAGGTGTTCCAGATGCTGGCTGGCGTGGCACCGGGGCTGGTGTAGTAGCGCAGGGCGAACAGGGCGACATCGTCGGAGAGGGGGATGGTATTCAGGGTCAGGGGTTGTCCGACTCCGGCCCAGGCGAGGGTGCTGCGGCGGTTGTTGCCGTCCGGATCGACGAAGTCGTAGGTGATGGCGGTGCCGGTTCCGCTGACGATGTTGGTCAGGGCGCCCATTTCGCGCAGTTCTTCGACGGCCCGTTCGACATCTTCGGCGGACAAGTCCATGTGTGGGTCGCGATTGGATTTCTGATTGCAGCCGTTCGTGAGCGCATTGAGAGTCAGCGGATAGGCGTCGGGGGTCGTCTTGGCTTTTTCCACCAGCACGCCGGCGATGCGTCGTTGGATGGACGTGAGTGGACGCCAGCGTCTTTCCGATTTTTCCGTGTCGAGTGTGCCTGTATCCATGATGCACTGATTCCCGGGTGGAAGATTGACC
>CALBHI010000493.1 GCA_937894535.1 uncultured Verrucomicrobiota bacterium | reverse complement strand
GCTACGGATACGGTATTCCGCCTCGTAATCGCCGCCGCCAGCCACCGAAGCGGCGATGCGGTCGCGCACCACGCCGACATCATCCGGATGCACCTGCGCCTCGAACTTGGGAAACGGCAAGGGTTCATCAGGGGAAAACCCGAACATGGCGCGCGCGCCCGGCGTCGCCCACAGTTCATTGCGTTGCATATCCCAGCGCCAGAACCCCAGCGTGGCCGCCTCGGCCGCCAAGGCGATCTGGCGCTCGCTCTCCTTCAACACCTCGGCGAGGCGGGCCCCTTCAAACAGCCGGACCCCCAGTTCACTGCCCATGGCAACAAGCAGGGCAAGGTAGGGAAAAACGAAGAAAAACGGGGACTGAACCAGGCCGATCTCGATCAGCAACGCATACACCCGAGACACCAGCAGCGAGAACACAATGACACCGCCCACCATGATCGCCCGGCGAGGCAACCCGTCGCGCCAGGCCTTGACCGAGACGTCGATGATAAAGGCAATGAGCATCAGGGTTCCGGCCGAGCCGATGATCGTGACCGGACCGCTCTCGAGATAGCCAAACGTATACATCGCTCCGCCGAGGGTTTGGAGCCGGACGATATCCGTGGCGAAACGGATCTGTGATTCGAGCGGAACCACGAAATTGGCGATGAGCCCGATGGTGCTGAGGGTTATTGAAGCCACCGGCATCCAGCGCCGCCCTCGATCGAAGAAGAACCAGGTGAACCCGGCCAGCGAAACCACCATGACCCAAAGCGATATCTGGGCATCGAACATGGCCGCCCGGAACGCATCCAGTGTTTCCGCGCGCAACGAACGCAATTCGATGATGCCGGTAACCCCGACGGCCAGCGCACTCAGGGTGAAAAACGTGTGCGCCCACCGCGACCGTCCAGCCATACGCAACGCAATCTGGGCATGAATCAGCGCGAGCGTAAAGCACGCGGAAATCGCCGCCACCCACGCATAGTCGATCCAGGTCATGCCGGGAGGGTAACGGATCACACGGCAGGGATCAACCGCGTCCCTTGGCCGGCCGGACAACGGCGCGCCGGCCGTTGGCCGGACCTATTTCCCGGCCGCCTTGCCCCAGGAGTCCTTGAGGGTGACGGTGCGGTTGAAGACCGGGCGCTCGGGCGTGTGGTCGCGGTTGTCGCTGACAAAATAGCCGATGCGCTCGAACTGTACGTACTTGCCGCCCCCGGAAGCCGCCAACGCCGGCTCGATCCGGGCTGTGGTCACCTGCAACGAGTCGGGGTTGAGGTAATCGGTGAACGGTTTTTCGTCGCCCTGATCCGGCTCCTCGACGGTGAACAACCGGTCGTACAAACGCACCTCGGCTTCCGGCGCGGAGGCCGGAACCCAGTGGATCGTGCCCTTGACCTTGAGCTCCGCCGTGGGCGGCGACCAGGTGCAGACCAGGCCGGTGACCGCACCCGCCGCGTCTTTCTCGACGCCGGTGCAAGTGAGAAAACCGGCGTAGCGGATCCGCACCGAACGGCCGGGGCCGAGGCGGAAATATTTCGGCGGCGGGTCGAGCATGAAGTCGTCCTGCTCGATGAAAAGTTCGGCCCCGAACGGAATCTCGCGCTCGCCGGCCGCCGGATCCTCGGGATTGTTCACCGCGCGCACCGTGGCGGGCACTTCGGCGGCGTTGGCGATGGTGACCTTGAGCGGCCGCAGCACCGCCATGCGGCGTTCGGCCTGCTTGTTCAGCACGTCGCGCACGCAATGCTCGAGCAACGCAACATCGGTGAGGCTCTCGAATTTGGTGATGCCGATGATCTCGCAGAAATTCCGGATCGCCTCGGCCGGATAGCCGCGGCGGCGCATGCCCGACACTGTCGGCATACGCGGATCGTCCCAGCCGCTGACCCGCTTCTCGTTGACGAGCTGCAGCAGCTTGCGCTTGCTCATGACGGTATAGGTCAGGTTCAGGCGGGCGAATTCGAACTGGTTCGGACGGTACGGGAGGTCGAGCTGTTCGACGACCCAGTCGTAGAGCGGACGGTGCACCTCAAACTCGAGGGTGCAGAGCGAATGGGTCACGCCCTCGAAGGCGTCCTCGAGCGGATGCGCGAAGTCGTACATCGGGTAGATGCACCACGCATCGCCGGTGCGGTAGTGGTGCTCGCGCATGATGCGGTAGATCACCGGGTCGCGCAGGTGCATATTCGGCGAGGCCATGTCGATCTTCGCACGCAGGCACAGGGTGCCGTCGGCGAACTCCCCGGCGCGCATCCGGTGGAACAAGGCGAGGTTTTCCTCGGGCGAACGGTTGCGGAACGGGCTTTCCTTGCCGGGGCGGGTCGGCACGCCGCGGTAGTCCTTCCACGCCTCGCTCGACAGCTCGC
>CALBHI010000492.1 GCA_937894535.1 uncultured Verrucomicrobiota bacterium | reverse complement strand
ATACCAGGTATTCGCTTGACCAGACATCGGGCCGCGCGGCCACCACCCCGAGCGCCAGGTTGAGCGCCCGGCACAGGCCCATGGTGGCCGCACCGAACACACGGCTGGCGCGGGCACGCAGGTTGTATGCGGAAATAGCAACAACCAGCGCCAATCCGCCCGCCAACATCCACCCGCCCCCGACCGCAGCCAGGATCAGGCCAGCACTTACAACCAGACCGAGTACCCACGATGCGGCCCGCACGGAAACCGCCCCCGACGGCAACGGGCGCTCCGGACGTTCGCGCCGGTCTATCGCACGGTCCGCTAGGTCGTTCATGACCAATCCGCCGATATAGAAAAGCAGGCTGGCCATCACCGCCGCCGGAACAGCGGACTGGGAAAGACCCGCCGCCCCTCCCACCAGGACGCACCCGGCCAGCACGTCACCGGGCACGGTGACGAGATTCGGCAATCGGATGAGCGCCAGCCAGGCGGGTATGGAACGGGTTTTCGACACCAACATCTCCCTGTAGCGGAAGTTCTCACCCTACCGGATTTACTTTTCCCTGTAAATCAACGTTCACGTCGGTACACTGTCTGAATGTTCCAAGTACAGGCGACGATCCAGAACGAGCATGGCATTCACTGCCGGCCCACGGCGTTGATCATGCGATCGATCGGTGACTACAGCGGGCGCATTGAAGTGGTATGCGAAAACGGGCGCTCGAATCCGCGCTCCATGCTCGGCCTGATGTCGCTGGGTCTGGCCAAGGGCGTGGCGATCGTCATCGAGGTGGACGGCCCCGACGAGGAATCGATGGCGCTGCGCCTGAAGGAACTGTTCGAGACCCACTTTGATTTCATCCGCGACGAATAACCGCGCGGACCCGGAGACGCACCGATGAAACGACTGGCCTTGCTCGCGCTCACCCTCGTACCCATGCTGGAACCGGCCCAGGGCGTCCTGCTGTGGCAGGCGCAAAAGGACGGCCGGGTGATCCACCTGCTGGCCGCCATCCCGTTTCTATCCGCGAACGTGGCGACCGATCTCGGCCCGTCCGTCCTGGACGCCTACAACGGGGCCAAGCTGGTGGCGTTCGAGGCCGACCCCGATCCGGAACGCCGCAAGGAGGGCCACCGGCTGATCATCCAGGCCGGCCGTTATCCCGACGACGACACCCTGCTCAACCACCTGACCCCCGACCTGCGCAAGGCCTACCAACGGCTCGCCACCGAGTGGACGCTGAACACCGACAACCTGAACCGGCTGCAGCCATGGATGGCCGCCCAGACCCTGTTGCGCATCGCCATGACCCAATCCAGGGTGCGCCTGGGCGATGACCTCGAAAAGCTCCTGTATATCCGCGCGAAGATCGACGACCGGCCGATGGCGTTCCTGAATACCGCCCAACGCACGGTGGACCTCTATACCGGCCTCGATGAGTCGATGCACCTGCGTATCTTCGGGAAAGCCCTGGCCGATGCCCGCACCCTGACCAACCTGTTGCCCGCCGTCGAGACCGCCTGGCGCGCCGGTGATGCCGACACCGCGACCGCGCTGGTCCGTGGAAGTTTCGTCGGTTACGAGGATGTCTACCGGGCGCTGTTCCCCGGCCGCAATGCCGCGTGGGCGGAAGACCTCGATGCCCACAGCGTGATCGAAGGCGACATCCTCGCCATCATCAGCCTGAGCCACCTCGTCGGCGAGGACAGCGTGCTCGACGCCCTCGCCGCCCGCGGCTACCGGATCGCCCAGGTCATCGTCCCCTGAACCGGGGCGCTGCAACGACGATCAGTTCGGATTCTGCCAGGCCTTGATGAAGGCATCCGCCTCGGCGATGGCCTTGTCCATGTCGGCGATCAGGCGGCTGACGTCGCCCTTGATTTTCACCACTTCGCCCTGGATGCTGGAAATGGCGGCGCTGTTCAGGTTGTGCTTCAAGAACAACACCTGGTCGCGGAAGGAGGCCAGAACGGGGTCCATCTGGGCCGAGGCAGCCTTCATCGCCTTGATCATCTGCTCGTAGCGCGCCTGCGAGGCCTTGAGCTGGGCCTCGCTTTGTTTGCGCAACTCGGCATTCGTGTAGGTTTTGATTTCCGCCTTCCACTCCTTGAACAGGGCGCCACTCACCGATTCGATGCTGGCGATACGGCTGTGGACCTCGGTGACGTCGGCTTCGGTGTCCTTGAACAACTTGTCGAACTTGTTGTAGGTCTTTTGCAGATCGCCTGATTTGATTTCCACCACGGCGGAGAACTGTTCGAGGGTGGTCTTGATCGTCTCCTTGGCTTCGTCCTGCGCCTTGCGCGCGCCGGCCACGCGATCCACCATGATCTCGCGCTTGTCGATGCCAACCTTTTCCATCGCGCCATAATAGGCGCTCTGGCACCCGCTGACGGTCAGGGCCGCCAGCATGCCGATGATCCACAGATTTTTCATGTCATGCTCCGTGAGGGTTAACCGTATTGTTCCGTGATCCAAGTCTGGTAATCGCCACTGCGCACCCGCTCGACCCAGCGCGTGTTCTCAAGGTACCAGTGGACCGTCTTGCGGATGCCGGATTCGAACGACTCCTCGGGCTTCCAGCCGAGTTCGCGCTCCAGCTTGGTGCAGTCAATGGCGTAGCGGCGGTCGTGACCGGGGCGATCCTTCACATAGGTGATCAAGGAACGCCGGGACACCCCCGGCTTCATGGCGCCGAGCACATCGTCGAGGATGTCGCAGATCGTGGTGACCACGTCGATGTTCTTCATTTCGTTGCGGCCGCCAATGTTGTAGGTCTGGCCCTTGCGCCCGCGGTTCATGATCGCCCAGATCGCGACGTTGTGGTCACGCACGTACAGCCAGTCCCGCACGTTCTGGCCGTCGCCGTAAACGGGCAAGGGCTTGCCGTCGCGGGCATTGAGGATCATCAGCGAAATCAATTTTTCCGGAAACTGGTAGGGACCGTAGTTGTTCGAACAATTCGAGATGGTGACCGGCAGTTTGTACGTCTCGTGGTAGGCTCGGACAATATGGTCGGACGAGGCCTTGGAGGCGGAATAGGGACTGTTCGGGGAGTACGGGGTGTCCTCCACGAAATAGCCGGTAGCACCCAGGCTGCCGAATACCTCGTCGGTGCTGACGTGGTGGAAAAGGGTGATCCGGTCCATGCGCTCACGCGCCAGCTGCAGCAAGGTGTAGGTACCGACGATGTTGGTCTGGATGAAATCATCGGGACGGACGATCGACCGGTCCACGTGCGATTCGGCGGCAAAATGGGCGATGGCATCCACCGCGTACCGGTCCAGCGTATCGGCCATCGCCGCGCGGTCGCAGATGTCGGCCTTGACCAGGATGTAGCGCCCGGCAAACGCCTCCTCGAGATCGGCCAGGCTCTCGGGATTTCCAGCGTAGGTCAGCTTGTCTACGTTGATGATACGGCCTTTGAAGTCCGTTTCGGTCAGGAGGTAACGAATGAAATTTGCACCGATGAAACCACAACCTCCGGTAACCAGAAGATTCTTCATGAAAGGACTCCCATATCGACAAAAACCTAGGGGGCGGAACGGCTTTTAGCAACCCTTTTCAGGCTTGGTGCGCGCCCCGTTCACGGCACACCGGTGACCCCGGAGCAGCGGGCCATCCTCGGGCATCAACCCCGGATGTCCAGTTCAACATAATCCTCGCCGACCGAGGTGCAGGGACACAGCTCGAGGCGATAGCGAATTTCCTCGCGCAGGGCATCGAGGGCGTTGGTTGGACTGAGGGCACGGGTGGCCAGCCCGAGGTCGGGGCATTCGGCGATGTATTCGCCGTCGTCGCTGTGCAGGCTGACCGCGTACTTCATGGCACACACAGCATACCCCGGATCCGGTCATCCGTAGAGCCCGGCCTTGCCTTCCCGCCGGCGGATGCGTAGGGTGGTTGTATGAACACCACCCTTCTCCGCCTCGTTGCCGCAATGCTGTTTGCCGCTTCCGCCCTGCCGCTCCGCGCTGAAACCACCGAGGTCTCGGATGGCGGCCAGGTCATCCAGCTCAGCGACGTGCTGAATCACGGAGAAGCAGGCATTTTGGTGTTTTACGCCCCGTGGCATACCGAATCGGTCAGCCTCAAGGAGGAGATGGAATCCTGGGCCAATCAATACAACCTGACGGTGGTCCTGGTGGACGTGGTCGACGAACGGACCCAGGTGTACCAGCAGTTCGACCTCCGCGGCCTCCCGGCCATGCTGATTTTCGACCGCAGCCATGACCAGGTCGGCGGCGAACTGGACTCCGTTTCCGACCTCGAAGACGCACTGCGTGATGCCGGCCTGATCTAGGCCGCAGCGGGATCAACCCGGATAGACCGGCAAGATGGCTGGATCCAGATCGGCCAGGCGCGGGAGGACGGCATCCTTGGGCGACAGGGACGGCGATGTCACCGGCCACTGAACCGCGATATCCGGATCATCCCAGCGGATGCCCGTATCATCGGCCGGCATGTAGAGTTCCGTACATTTGTACATGACCGAAGCGGTTTCGCTCAGCACGAGGAACCCATGCGCGAAGCCCTCCGGCACATACAACTGGTGATGGTTTTCACCGGATAAAATATGCCCCTCCCATTGTCCGTAGGTCGGGGAGCCACGGCGGATATCCACGGCCACATCAAAGATCTCCCCGCTGGCGACGTAGACCAATTTTCCTTGCGGATGGTTCCGCTGGTAATGCAGCCCGCGCAGGACCCCGCGTTTGGAGAAGGAGTAATTGTCCTGCACGAACGGGCGCGGAATTCCGGCCTCGCGGTACTTGGCGGCATGAAATGTTTCCGTAAAGAAGCCGCGCTCGTCGGGGAACACCCGTGGTTGCACGAGCACGACGCCGGATAATGCACCGGCCACATGGGGAAGAGCGGACATGGTCAGTACTCCGGGTGATCGGCCAGGGTGAGCAGGTATTTGCCGTAGTCGTTCTTGGCCAGTGGCGCAGCCAGCGCCCGGACATCATCGGCGGTGATCCATCCCTTGCGGAAAGCGATCTCCTCGAGGCAGGCGATCTTGAGGCCCTGCCGCTCCTCGATGGTCTGGACGTAATTCGACGCCTGCAACAGGGATTCATGCGTACCGGTATCGAGCCAGGCGAATCCACGGCCGAGCAACTCGACCTGGAGGTCTCCACGTTTCAGGTAAACCCGGTTCAGATCGGTGATTTCCAACTCCCCCCGCGGCGAGGGCTTGAGGTTGGCCGCAATGTCCACAACCTCGTTGTCGTAAAAATACAAACCGGGCACCGCGTAACGCGACTTGGGCTGCTTCGGCTTTTCTTCAATGTCGAGAACCCTGCCATCCGCATCGAACGAGACCACCCCGTATCGCTCGGGATCCTTGACCAGGTAACCGAACACCAGACCACCCTTCGTCAAGTTCCCGGCCTTCTTGAGAATGGCCGAGAGGTCGTGTCCGAAAAAGATGTTGTCGCCAAGGATCAAGGCAACCGAATCCTTTCCGATGAACGGGGCACCGATGATAAAGGCCTGGGCCAACCCCTCCGGACGCGGCTGGACAGCATAGGAAAGTTTGATGCCGAGTTGCGCACCATCGCCTAGCAACTGTTCAAACCGGGGCAGATCCTCCGGCGTGGAGATCACCAGGATTTCGCGGATGCCGGCCAGCATCAGCACCGACAACGGGTAATAGATCATCGGCTTGTCAAACACCGGGAGCAACTGTTTGCTGACCACCCGGGTAATCGGATAAAGCCGGGTGCCTGAACCACCGGCGAGGATGATGCCCTTCATGACGAAACCTCCATGCGCATGTGGCTCAAGTATATGCCCCAACCAACCGGCCCTGACAAGCCGGGTTATTTCCCGGCCTTCGTCTTGCCGTTCCGCCCACCCGGGCGTAGATTCAGGCATGAACCCGCTAAAAGCCTGCTTGTGCTTGTTGCTGCTTGCCGCCCCCGCCTCCTATTCCCGCGCGGACTACGGTCAGGCCGGGCCTTATCCGGTCCGTGAATTTCTCTTCGCCGAACCCGTCGGGACCAATCCGGCCTACTCGGCCCTGATCTTCTATCCGACCGAGCCGAACAATCCGGCCCGGGCCGCCGCAGCCGCCGCACCGATGCCGGTGCTTGTGTTCGGCCACGGTTTTCTCTCCCCACCCGAATTGTACCGGGTAACCTGCCGGCACTTGGCCAGTTGGGGTTTTGCCGTGATCGCACCACGGACCGCCCTGGAACTGTTTCCGAGCCACGCCGCCTATGCGGAAGACTTGCGCGCATCGGCCACCGTGCTGATGAACCTTGGCGACGATCCATCGTCGCCGCTGTACCAGCGTGTGGACCCAGCCGGCGTGGGCTTCACGGGTCACTCGATGGGCGGCGGGGCCTCGTTGCTGGCGGCGGCTGGCGACCCGCGTACCCGGGCCGTGGCCGTGTTGGCGGCGGCCGAAACCCGGCCCTCGGCAATCGATGCCGCGGTAAACGTGGATGTGCCCATCCTGTACATCACCGGAAGCCAGGACACCTTCACTCCGAACCCGTTCCATACCCGACCGATGTTTGACTACACGGCCCATGCCGCCTGGATGGACATCCGGGGTGGGTTCCATTGTGGATTTATTCTCGCGCCGTTGCCGGAGGCCGTTTGCGATGCGGGATCGATCAAGCGGACCGAACAGTTGGCCATCACCCATCGGTTGCTGACCGCCTACTTCCTGTCCCGGTTCCGCGGCGAACCCACCGGTTGGAACGAGGTCTGGGGACCAACCCCTGATCTCGACCGACAGCTCGCCGTGCGTCGAACCCCGATCGCCGACCTGCGCACCGCGTCGCCCGCCCTGGCCGTTCCCGCAGGAACTGAAAAGGCTATTCCGGTCACCGTCGCCAACCGCAGCGCAACCACCCGCACCTTCACCGTTGCGGTGGACCATGCCCCGTTCGCCGCCGCGGTCTCACCATCAAGCTTGGTGGTAGCGCCGGGCCAGGAAGGGGTATTCACCGTCAGCTTCACCGCACCCGCCACCGGTGGGACACGGCGTGGTTTCGCGCTGTTGCGGGCCTGGGACGTACACGATCCCTCGGACGGCGGTGATTACCGTTGGTTGCGGGTGCGACGCAGCCGATAACCGCAGGGCGTGGCGGCGCGGTGTATCAACCGCGGGTGTTGGTGCGGGCGGCTTGCGACGTCATGGATGCACCATCGCGGTGGCCAGGCGACCGAGGGTCGCGACGGCATGATCAATTCGTTCGGACCACGGGTGTCCGCAGTTCAGTCGCAGGCAATTTCGGAAACCCTGGCGGGCGGAAAATATCGGACCTGGAGCGATGCTGATCCCGGCCGCGATGGCCTCGTCAAACACGTGCATCGCATCGGCCGGCTCCGGCATCTCCACCCAAAGCACAAAACCGCCTTGAGGCCGGCTAATCCGGGTGCCATCCGGGAAGTACCGCACCACCGCTTCGCTCATGCGCTGGACCTGCGTGGCGAAGGTTCGGCGCAAACCGCGGATCATGTGATCATACCCGCCGGACTGCAGGAACTCGGCGATGGTCCACTGCAGCGGGGTCGGGGTTGAAAGCGACAGCGCACTTTTACACCGGACGACTTCATCATGGTAGCGACCGGCCGAGACCCAGCCCACGCGGTAACCGGGAGCCAGGGTTTTGGCAAAGGACGAACAGAACATGACCAGGCCCTTTTCGTCGAACGCCTTCAGGGCCGGCGGGCGGTGGATGTCAAAGGCCAGGTCGCCATAGATGTCGTCCTCGATCATGGGGGTGTCGTACCGGACCGCCAATTCAACCAGCTTGCGCTTGTGGTCCTCGGGCATGCAGCTGCCCAGTGGATTGTGGAAATTTGCCATGACCAGCACGGCCTTGACCTTGCGCTTCCGCAAGGCGGCCTCCAGGCCATCAAGATCAATCCCGGTGCGCGGATCGGTGGGAATTTCCAGCGCCTTCATCTTGAGGCGCTGGATCATGCGCAGGAAACCGTAGTAGGTCGGCGACTCAACGGCGATGGTGTCACCTGGACCGGCAACCGACTGGAGGCACATGGCCACCGCCTCGGTACACCCGCAGGTGGTCAGGATCTCGTCGCTGGTCAGGCGGCACCCGAGGTCCAGGGCGCGGCGGGCCAATTGGCGGCGCAATTCGAGCAGGCCGGGCGGCAGGTCGTAGTCGTTGATGCGCGCACCGAGACGCCGGCCCAGCGAGGCGCACAAACGGGACAACCGGGCCTGCGGAAAGAGATCGGACTGCGCACACGCCGCGCCAAGCGGAATGATCGACGGGTCGCGGGCGGCGTCATACACCTTCAGCACCAGGTCATCGATGCTCACCGTACTGGCGGCCCGGGGCGGTCGGATTACGCGTGGTTCGGGAGGCAACTCGAGGGTTCGCGGTTTCACATAAAACCCTGATTGCGGACGCGCCTCGATCAACCCCCGGTTCTCCAGCAACAGGAAGGCCTGCAGCACCGTCGAGATGCTCACCTTCTGGTGCCGGCTCAAACGGCGAACCGACGGAACGCGGTCGCCGGGCTTCAGGCTGCCTTCTTCAATCAGCCGGCGTATCGAGTCGGCTACCTGTTCGTACAACAGCGTTTTGGTTTTGGCCTTGGTGATCATGATGGTTCCTGAAGGGCGGAGAACCTACCGCAACATCATTACCTTGGGCAGGTACAGCCATCCAACCGCCACTACAGTACAGTTGGCCCGTCCATGCAACTGTATTCATTACAATTCATGCTCCCTATGACTGTACCTTATTTCGGGTAGGCACCACGATGGCCGCATGAAGACGGGCGTGGCATGGATCAACGATGGATGGCGGTGGGTGCTGGCGTGGGTGACCGGCCCCGAGAGCCCGCGTGCTGCTCCACGTTTCCAACGCCTCGCCGCAGGCGATGCCGTATCCATCCAACGCTCCGGAACGGGCGTGGTGCGACTGGGGAAAATCTGGCTAACCGATGGTGGCTTCAGCGGGGACCTCATCCTTGACCGCGGATCGCTCATCCACGTGCTGCGGCCAGGGTGCACCGTCATCCAAGCCCTCGAGCCCGCGGAAATCCAGTGGTTCACCCCCACCAGGAAAAGGCACGAAGGATAAGCACGCCGCCGCCTTCGCTCTCCGAAACGTATCCGACGAGAAAAGGGGGTTCGAGCGGCCGCGTGGCGTGACGGGGGAGGCGAAGGTTGGTGGAGCGGAAGGGAGTTGAACCCTCGACCTTCTCATTGCGAACGAGACGCTCTCCCAACTGAGCTACCGCCCCAACCAAAGTGCCCGAAAGCTAGCAAAGTGGTGTTGGAAGTGCAAGCGGTTATCCGGGTCAGCGGGCGGGTCCGCCGGTTGGCGGCGGACCATCCCCCCACCCGCCCCGTCCGCCGCCCATGCCGCGCATGGCGTTGCGGAATATCTGGTTGACCGAGGTCAGGTCGATGACTTCGGTCAGGTAGTCGGCAAAGGCCCGGGCGTCGGTGTCGGTGTATCCGAGATCCTTGCCGACCTGGAAAAATTCCTTGTCACGCTCCTTTTCCAGCAGCGGAGACAATTCGCGCATGTTGTCGCGCAGGGTGCCGACCAATTCGCGGCGTTGCTCCTGGGGAAGTCCGGCATCGAGCCGTTCGGTCAGCTTGAGCGACTGGGTGAGCAGGTCCATCATACGCGCGTATTCCTCCGCTTCGGCCTCGGTCATCGCGTCGGTCGGGGTCTGCAGGAAATACGAGGCCTTTTTGGCGATGTCATAGCGGGCTTCCTGACGGGCCTGTTCGCGGCGGGCCAGGATTTCCTGGTAGCGCTGCGGATCGGTGGCCTGCAGGTCCTCAAGCCATGAGCGGCGCGGCGCATTGGTGGCCACGGGTGCGGTCGTGGCATCGGGCACCACCACCGACGGACCGGGTCGGGTTGCCGCGGCGCGCAGGGCGCCGATCTCGGCCTCCCGCTCCGCCAACGTTGCTTGCAGGACTGCGACCCGCGCGTCATCAACCGGCATGGATTCGGGCGGTTGGACGACTGCGGCGTCCAGGGCCGCCGCGGGAACCGCGCGGTTTGGCCGGGCCTCGTGCGCGGCGCGCAGTGCCGCCAGTTCCTGCTGCCACACGATCGCCCGGGAGCGATGAACCCATGCCATCGACATACCCGCGACACCCAGCAGGAGGCACAACACCATCATCCATCCCGATCGTTGCATGACTGTTTCTCCTCAGGCCATCGCCTGCATGTGTTCACGGATCATCTGCATGTAGTGCTCCACGAGCGCGGCCGCCTTCTCCGCGCCTTCCGCTTCGGCCGTGACACGCATGACCGACTCGGTGTTGGACCGCCGGATATGTACCCAGCCGTTGTCGAGATCGATGAACAGGCCGTCCAGCAAGTTGATGCGGGCCGGATCATGGGCGTGGCGAATGAGCCGGATAATCGGCGGGGCTTGTTCGGCGCGGATCGGAACTTTTCCGCGGGCGATCACAAAACGCGGCAGCGAGCCCACCAGATCGGAGACCCGTTCGGAACGGCTGGCCAGCATTTCGAGGATGACCGCCATGCCGGCAAAACTATCGCGGCAGGGATGGATCGCCGAGATCATCACGCCCCCGATGTTCTCGCCCCCAACCACCGCGCCATGCTTGAGCATCGCCTCCGCGACGTTGATTTCACCGATGCGGGT
>CALBHI010000491.1 GCA_937894535.1 uncultured Verrucomicrobiota bacterium | reverse complement strand
GCGGAACACCTGCGTGAAGAAGATCTCCACACCGATGCGCGCGAGGCGCTTCTGCTTGAGGCGGCGCTCCTGCACCAGATAGAGCGCCGCGGCGGCGCCGGCGAGCAGGAAGCGCGCGACGCCCACGACGTTCACGAGCACGCGCAGCGTGAGGAAGGCGGGCCCGAGCGCGCGGCCGGCCTGGGCCTTGTCGAGGAAATAGGTGCCGAGCAGGAAGGCGAGCCCGTAGAACAACTTGGCCCGGTAGAAGGTATCCCACTGGTTGTACAGCAATTCGAGGTTCAGGTGGCGGACCCCTCGGCTGTCATGGGCGCGACGCAGCACGGAGCGCTCGAAGGTGTGTGCGGCCAGGTCGAACTCAAGCTGCTGGCCAGCCGTGTAGCTGCGCACCACATCCTGCAGGTGGGCAACTTCCTGGCGCACTTCCGGCGTGTTGATGCCGAGGGCGAGCACATCCCACGGGCTCACCCACTCCTCCGATCCGTGGCCGTGCAGCGGGATCATCGCGACGGGCAGGGCGCGGTGGTGCTGGCTCCACTGGAAAAGTGCGGCGGAGAGGCGGAGCGCCTCGCGTTGCACCTCGTCGAGTTCGTTCATCTTCAATGCCTCGACGCCTTGCATCAGTTCGGCGAGGCGCGGGCCGCGCAGGTAGATATCGAGGAACGAGTACCCCTTCTCGGAAGGCGGAAGCCCCAGCTTCTCATTGATCACCGGATTGGTGACGGCGAAATCGCGGTGCGGTACGGCGAACAGGAAGGCCTGGCTCAGCTCGGCGTACTGGGTGATGTTGTGGTACACCCGCAGGATTTCCTTCTCGACCGGGGAGCGTTCCTCGTCGGCAATGTCAAACGCCTTGGCCGCCATTTCGTGCAACTTGCCGATGCCGGTGTGCATCTCGGCGAAACTGAACCACCGGCGCTCACCGGGATCGATGCCGAGCGCCTCGGTCACTTCGGGATGGTTGATCATGAACACCCGCTGGGTTTCCACCGACTGCGGGGCGAAGGCGAGGCGGGCGAACCACGCCAGCGCGGATTCGCCGGCGATGGTGGATTTGCCGGAGAATTGCAGCAGCTTGAGCCGTGCGTAGGTGTCCATCGGCATGACGCGGCCGCCTTCGAGCACGGGCAGGCCGGCCAGGCTTTCAACCGAGACGGTTTGGCCGCGCGCGATCCACGGGACGGCGAGGCACAACAGCAGCAGGAAGGATCGAACCAGCGGCATCATGACACGGCCTCCGCGGCGCGCGCCTTGCTCTGGCGTCGCGCGTGTTTGATGAGCATGGCCACGAAATGCACGATCATGCCGATCACGACCATGGCGGTGGACACATAGGGGAGCAGGCGTCCGTAGTTGTGGGTGACCGCGAAGGTCGAGGACTCCTTGCCGTCGGGGGTTTCGCGGTACGACTGCTGGTAGAGGGTATAGCCGCGGTGGCGCAACGGCTTGTTCATCGAGATGGTCAGCTCGCGGGTAATCCCGTCGGCGGTGACCTCGACGAGGCTCGAGAAACTGCGGGCGATCTCGGTGCCCGGATGTTTCTGCTTCTTGAAGTCGATGAGCTTGATGGCCAGCGGGAGCGGGCTGCGGCGCTGGCGCAGCCCGATGGCGTATTCGGCATCGTCGACCGGGATGATCAGCGGCGCGGTGTCGTCGCCGAACAGCAGGACCCGTTTCGGCTCGTCGAGTCCGGGTGCATTCACCACAAACACCCCGGCGGGGATGTTGCGGGTCGGTTCCTTGTCGAGCGGGGCCGCTTCGATGCGGCTGATCTTCAGCGAGGACAGGTACGGCGTGGCCCCGTCGCGGGTTTGGTAGGCGCGCGCATTCGGGTGGTAGGTCTCGACGGCGACGGTGATCGGGGTCGGGGCAAACGCCAGCGTTTCCCCGGCCTCGAGGCCGCGGGTATCGATGGCCAGCACATCGCGCATCACGCCATCGCGCGTCCACACCGCCAGTTCCCACTCGTAGTAGGCGCTGGACATGTTGGCGGTTTCGCCCTCCCAGAGCGACAGGAAGGTTTCCTCGCCGTAGTAATGGGTGATGGCACCGCCGATCAGCATGACCAGCAGGCCGCTGTGGATCAGCACGATGCCCGGGCGCAGCGGCTGGAAGGCCAGCACGTTGATCATGTAGCCGAGCAGGTTGATCATCAGCAGGCCGAGCACGATTTTTGCGCCGGGAAACGGGATGACCCCGAAGACCCAGATAAACCACGAGGAGAAGAATTTCTCCTGCGCGGCGAACAGGCCGTTCTCGACCTGGTACAGCGTCCCCCAGAAGGTGAGGATCATCAGCAAGGTCAGGCAGATCACGGTGAGCGGGATGGAATACATCCAGCGCACCAGGCGCGACTGCCAGGCACGGGAAAGGGTTTCACTCATGGCGCGGTGGCCTCCGGCTTGAGGGCGATCGACCGCGACAGGGCGGTGAACGCCTCCTTGTGGCGTTGGAGCACCGGTGTGTTGCCCATCAACTTCACAAAGATCGATTGGTCGCCGGCCGGGATGATCGCGGCGAGCACCGACTGGGCCGCACCGTCGGGCAGCAGCGCGGTGAGATCGAAGAGGCGCACGTCGAGGCCGCTGTCGGTGACCAGGCGCTCCGGTTGCGCGACAAAGGCGGACAAGGTGGCGGCGTCCGCGCCATGGCCAACCTGGCCGAGCCAGCGGCGGATGTTCGCCTCATCGCCCCCGACATCACCGGGGAAGGACATCAAGGTGCATTCCTGGCCTTCGATCCGCCAGGCGGCGATGCGCATGCCGGAACCGGGCAACTCCTCCCAGCCGGCCGGGGTCACCCAGGTCAACGGCAGGGACGGAGTTTGCATTTCCGGCGGCAGGGCGGGCATGCCGCCGGCCATCGGGGCAGCCGCGCCCGGCGGGGGCATGGCCGGAGTCGGGGCGGGGGTTGTGGGCAGGGACGAAGGGGCGGCGGCCGCGGCGGATGGCGACACGGCATGGTCGGCGATCAGGGCCACCTCGCGGTAGGCACGGACCGCGCGGTCCTGCTTGTTCTCGCAAGCAGTCAGGGCCACCGCCAACAGGGGGACGGCGATCAGGATAGAACGTTTCATGGGTGCGCAAACGTAACGCAACGGGGGGTCAAGTCAAGCGAACCCGGAACGGATTAGGCGCGCGCGTGTTGCTCAATGAAGGCGCGGATGGCCGCGAGGTCATTGGGCAAAGTCACGCAACGGGTGGGTGCGTCTTTCAGCGCGTCGAGGATGGGATGATGGGCGACATCCTCGCCGAGCGCCTCGGCGATGGCCTGCGGGAACTTGGCCGGATGGGCGGTGGCCAGGCAGATCATCGGTTCGTTCGCATCGAGGTGCTGCTCGGCCACGTGCACGCCGACCGCGGTGTGCGGATCGAGCAAGTACCCGTGTTCGCGGTAGTAGCGGCGGATCACCTTCCTGGTTGCCTCGGTGTGTCCGACACCGGCGATGAACAACGGATCCACGGCTTTCCCCTCTTCGTGCGGAAGGGTCAGCGATCCGGTGGCCGCGAATCCAGCCATCAGGCCGCGCAACGCACCGGCATCGCGGCGTACGCGTTCAAACAGGTAGCGCTCGAAATTGCTCGCGACCTGGATATCCATCGACGGACTGATCGTCGGGACGACCTCGCCCTTGCTGTACACACCGCGGGTAAAAAACCGGGCGAGGATGTCGTTTTCGTTGGTGGCGAGCACCAGCCGCGACACCGGAAGGCCCATGCGCTGGGCGTAGTAGCCGGCGAGCACGTCCCCGAAGTTTCCGGTCGGCACGGCGAAACGCACGCGGTCCGCGCCGGTGCGTTTCATCACCGCAAACGCGGCGTGGAAATAATAGACAATCTGGGCCAGCACACGCGCCCAATTCACCGAGTTGATCGCGCCGAGCGCGTACTGCTCTTTGAACGGCACGTCCTCGAACAACGTCTTCATGATCCGCTGGCCGTCGTCGAAGGTTCCTTCCAGCGCGATGTTGAAGACGTTCGGGTCGAGCACCGAGGTCATCTGGCGCTCCTGCAGCGGCGAGACCCGGCCCTTCGGGTGCATGATGAAAATATTCATCCGGTCGCGCCCGGCCACGCCGTGGATGGCCGCGCTGCCGGTGTCGCCGCTGGTCGCGCCGACGATGTTCAGGCGGCCGTTCTCGCGGCCGAGCTGGTATTCGAAGAAGTTGCTGAGAAACTGCAGCGCGATGTCCTTGAAGGCGAGGGTCGGGCCGTGGAACAACTCCAGTACATGGACCGGGCCGGCGGCCACGGTGGGTGCCACCTCGGGATGGCGGAAGGTCGCGTAACTGCGGTCCACCAGCACACGGAGGTCATCCTCGGGCAGGTCGGAGAACAGGCGCATCACCTCGAACGCCAGGTCGGCATAGGCCAACGACGACCAACGGGACAGCCGGTCGCGCACATCGGGAAAACGGTCGGGCACGAGCAGGCCGCCATCCGGTGCCAACCCGGTCATCACCGCGCGGGCAAAACCCATCGCCGGCGTCTGGCCGCGCGTGCTGCTGTAGGTCATCGAGGTCATAGGGCGGGCAGCATAGCGGGTGGGGAGCGGGAAAAAAGCAGAAAAACTAGGACGGGCGGTGAAGCCATTTCGCGGCCATGCGCAACATCGAGGGCTCGCGGGTGACCTCGGTCAGGCGGTCGACCGGCACCCAGGCGAGGTCGTGTGATTCGCTGCTGACCACAAACGGGCGGGCATCGTCCACGCGCACGGCAAAGCGCATGTCCACATGGTCGTGGGCCGGTTCCGCACCGCGCGCGGGAATGACATGGATATCGACATCGAACAAGCCGAGGTCCACCGGCTCGGCGGGCAATCCGGTTTCCTCCTCCGCCTCGCGCAACGCAACCCGCAACACATCCGGATCGCCGTCGGCGTGGCCCCCCGGTTGCAGCCAGCGGTTGAGTTTGGCGTGATGGGTCAACAGCACCCGCGCGCCGTCGCGGCTGACCACCCAGGCCGAACCGGTGATGTGGCCGACGGCGAGTGAACGCTCAAAACAATCCTCGTGCGCGGTGACGAAGGCGATGGCACGGTCGACCATATCGTGTTCTTCCGGATACCGCGTGCGGTACTCCTGCAACAAGGCGAGCAGCGGTTCCCGTTTCATGGCTTGGGCCGGAAGGCGGGTGCGCGACTGGCCTGGTAGGTCACCTGTTCCCCGCTGATCAGGTGGATGGCGTAGGGCAAGGCTCCGGCGATGATCTCGAGGCATTCGCGGATCGCGGTCGGCTTGCCGGGCAGGTTGACGACGAGACAACGGCCACGCGAGCCGGCCACTTGGCGCGAGAGGATCGCGGTCGGCACGATCTTCCGCGATTCGGCCCGCATCGCTTCACCGAATCCCGGAAGCAGGCGTTCGCAGACCTTGACGGTCGCTTCCGGGGTCACATCGCGCGGCGCCGGTCCGGTGCCCCCGGTGGTCACGATCAGGCAGCAACCCTGAAGGTCTGCCATGTCGATCAAGGTCGCCGCGATGGTCGCTTCGTCGTCCGGCACCACCGCATACGACAAGTCCCATGCCTCGGCCACCGCCTCACGCAACCATGCCACGGCTTCCTTGCCCGGCGTATCTTCGTACACCCCGGCGGCGGCCCGATCCGAAACATTGATAACCCCGAACTTCATGCCCCCTCCATACCGTGTCATACCCGGAAATGCAAGGGAGGGGACGCAGGAGGACGAGAGGTTTCCGTGATCAGGTGATCAGGTGTCAGGTGTCAGGAACCGCGGATAGGACGGATGAGGCGGATGGGGATCATGGGTAGTACAATAAAGAATCCGATAAAAAACTGGATGATGTCTTGGTTTAATCGGCGAGCGCAGCGACGTTTACCCGCCGGAGGAGGGACGATGCGTGACCACCTGGATTCGTCTGGTAATCACGCTGAAAGCGGGATTAGCGGGACGATTGTCGGATTTGCCGTGATTTCAAGGCGGAGCAGCGGGGGCTGGACTCAAGTCCGCCCCCGCTGCTCCAACGCAGAAAGCGCGGTAAATCCGGCGGTCGTCCCGCGGCCTGACGAATCCTGGTATCATCCACCCACCACCGCAACCGCCAACAACCGCCATACGCCCCGAACGCTCCCGCTTGTACTTCCCCGCCCGTTGGCCGTATGGTGTCCCCATGACCGCGCACCCACAGCCCGAAACCGCCGTCGAATGGCCGCCCAGTCCGGATGAAAAACTGGCCCGGCTGCGCGCCCACCTCGCCGCCATGGACTCGGTCATCGTTGCCTTCAGCGCCGGTGTGGACAGCACCCTGCTCGCCGCCGTCGCCCGCGAACAACGCGGCGAACGCGCCCTGGCCGTCACCGCCACCTCCCCCTCGTTCCCCGCCCGCGAACTGGAGGAGGCCCGCGCCCTCGCCGCCAGCCTCGGCCTGAACCACCGCATCATCGCCTCCAACGAACTCGCCAATCCCGACTACGCGAACAACCCGTCGAGCCGCTGTTACCACTGCAAAACCGAACTCTACGGCCTGCTCCGCACCATCGCCGACGCCGAGGGCTACGCCCATATCGTCGACGGCACCAACGCCGACGACCTGACCGACTACCGCCCCGGCCGCAAGGCCGCCCTCGAACAACGCGTGGAAAGCCCGCTCCAGGAACTCGGCTTCACCAAGGCTGATATCCGCGCCGCCTCCCGCCAACTCGGCCTGAAAACCCACGACAAACCCGCCTTCTCCTGCCTCGCCTCCCGTTTCCCCTACGGGATCGCCATCACCCGCGACGCCCTCGCGCAGGTGGAACAGGCGGAAAACGGCCTGCACGACCTCGGTTTCACCCACCTCCGCGTGCGCATCCACCACGATGTCGCCCGCATCGAATTGCCCGCCGACCAGATCGCCCGCGCCGCCGACCCCGACCTCCGCGAGCGCATCGTCGCCCTGATGAAATCCTGCGGCTTCCGCTACACCACCCTCGACCTCCAAGGCTACCGCCGCGGCAGCCTGAACGAGGTCTTCAAGCGGCTGACCTGACCCGCCCCTCCCGTGGCCGGTGGGTCGCGGAAAAAAAGCCGCGCTTTTTTTGTAAGGGTTTCACCCGTTCCCCGATTTGTTGTCATGACGCAGGAAACCGACACCAAAACGATGAAGATCTACCTGCGGGAGATCGGTCAAACCGAACTACTCACCCCCCAGCAGGAGATCGAGCTGGCCGCACGCATCAAGCGGGGCGATGAAAAAGCCCGGCAACTGATGGTCCGCGCCAACCTGCGCCTGGTCGTGAAGATCGCCCACGACTACGCCCGCTACGGCCTCCCCCTGCTCGACCTGATTTCCGAAGGCAACATCGGTCTGATGAAGGCCGTGGAACGGTTTGACCCCAAAAAAGGCGGCAAACTGAGCACCTACGCCGCCTGGTGGATCAAGCAGGGCATCAAACGCGCCCTCGCCAACCAGAGCAAAACCATCCGCCTGCCCGCCCATCTCGTGGACAAGATTGCCAAACTCCGCCGCGCCGAACACCGGCTGACCGAGGAATTTGGCCGCGAACCCACCACCGACGAACTGGCCACCGAACTCGGCGTCTCCCCGACCGTGGTCGGCCACTGGCAGACCGTTTCGCTGAAGCCCGCCTCGCTCGACGCCCCGATCGGCGACGGCGACGGCGCGGAATTCGGCGACCTCATCGGCGACGACAAGGCCCGCACCCCGTACGACCTGATCAACGACGCCCAACTCCGCGACGAACTCGAACACCTGCTCGACCGCCTCGACCACCGCGAACGGGAAATCCTCATGATGCGCTACGGCCTGCGCGAACGCCACGTGGAAACCCTCGAAGATGTCGGGGCTAAATTCAACATCACCCGCGAACGCGTCCGCCAGATCCAGAATTCCGCGATTGCCAAATTGCGCGAAATGATGGATGAAAACGAACGAGTATTGGCGATTCATTAGTACGGCTCGCCGGGAGGCTCGCCCTCCCGCGTCAGGGAACGGCCGTGACGGGAGGGCGAGCCTTCCGG
>CALBHI010000490.1 GCA_937894535.1 uncultured Verrucomicrobiota bacterium | reverse complement strand
GGCAGCTTCGGTCAGTCGTTGTACCCGTGCCGCGCGAATCTCCGCCGTGCTCGCCGTTGTGTGTACCGCGGATCACCTTATGATCTTTACCCTCAGGAAACTCGCGTCGTTCCACGTCAGCGACACGCGCCGGGTGGCCGAGTCCTGGATGCTCGATTCGGTGCCGGACGGGGTGCAATGGCTGACCGGACGCTACACGATCATGCCGCCGCGCTCGGATGCGCCGGTTCTGCCGGTGATGGCGATTGCGCAGTCCGGTGATGATCCGCGTATCCTTCCCGGCATGGTTGAATGGACCCGCATCGCGCATGCACCCAACCGGTTTTCGAAATTCATCAACCGCGCCATTCATGTCCACACCGTGGACAGCGAGCACCTCACGCTCCCGGCACGTGCTCCCTACCTGTTGGCGTTTCCGGGCGGGCGTTCGGACCGAATCCTGTCGCTCGATACGCCGTGGTTCGGCCGGTCGGCTCGCGTACGCGATGTTCGTCCACGCGAACCGGTCCGGAGTTGGGCGGTTAGCACGAACGCGCTGGTGAAGGCGTGGGTAATCGTGCAGACCGGTGACGAACCGGCTTCCTTGCGCCTCACGTTCGGCGGCCAAGCGGCCACCCTGTTATTGCCGCCCGGTTCGTCCCGGGTGATTCCGGTCGAGGCTCCCCGGGCGCACCGGTTGCCCTTCGATCCCCATGTTTACTACCGCTGGTCCTGTGATGTGACGTGGGGGTGGGCGCGGGTGATGGTGTTGGATCAGCCGGAGATGCTGGCATGGTGGGCCATGGAGCAGGGAGATGCGGGTTGGTTGGAAACCATCGAGCCGATGCTGGCGACCGATTCCCTGGCCGGTTCGTTGTCGCGCGCCCTGCTGTCTCCGGTTGGGTCGGCGGAGCGTGCTGCCGTGGGCAGCCATCTCGAATCGATCCTGGCGGACACGGCGGCATGGCTCGCCGCGTTTGGCATGTCCGAAACGTGGATGAAGCGGGTCCCGTATTGGGAGGGGGAGGGTGTTGTCTGGTCTCCGGTCCGTTTGCCGGAAAAACCGTCGGTCGATTGGTTGGCGGCCTTGCCGCTGTGGCCGCGCGGTGCGATGGTGCTCGAAGTGATGCCACCGGCATCGTTTGCCGGAGCGGAGGTGGTGTTCACCGATCCGGTTGGCCGGTTGATCGAACGCGGTGTCATCGATCACGAAGGCCGCGTCGCGTTTCCGCGGGCGTATCCGGGTGAGTCCATGACCGTCCGGTTGGTGAATCGTCCCGCGCCTCCTGAAACCACCCGGGTGTCTCCCGACCCCCGCGCCATGGTGGTGTCGTGGCGTGATGCCCTGGCTTCATCTTACTGGGAAGACCGCATGCCCGATGACCCACCCGCTTTGCCGGTTGCCGAGTTTGACCATGGTCTTCGTGTGGATCGCGCCACGGTGGAGGCCACCCAGGTTGCTCCGGGCGCATCGTTACCGCTGGATGTCCGTTGGTGGGTTGACGCGTCGGTAACCCGACCTGACCGGTATGCGGTGTGGATCCATGTGGTGGCCGCGGATGGCTCGGTGGTTGCCCAACACGACCGCGGCTTGTGGTACCACCTTGAACGGGCCGGACCGGATCGACGGGAACCGGCCCGGCGTGAGCTGATACACCTGCCGGATGACATGGCCCCCGGTCGTTATGAAATCCGGATGGGCGTGTGGATCCCGGCTCAACGAAAGCGGCTGAAAGTGGAATCCAGCGCCGGTGTTCCGTCGGCTTCCCTTCGCCATGTCGTGATGGGTTCCATCGACGTGGTGCCTGCACCATGACGGAAGCCGGTCACGCATCCGTCTCCACTTCCCGTACCTGGATGTTGCCGGTCCGGTGGATCATGAGTCTGGCCTTGCTGGCGTATCTCGGATTCACCATGGACTGGCAGCCCTTGCGGGAAGCGTGGGTTTCTTTCCGGCCCGGCCTGTATGCCTTCGGGATAACCGCGATGGCCGGGTATGTTGTTTTATCCGCATGGGTCCTGTACCGGTTGCTGCGTGCGCGCGGCCTCGCGATTCCGCTGGGTGCGATGGTACACGTCAGCCTGGTCGGTAGTTTTTTCGGGATTTTCCTGCCGGGAGGCGCCGGTGGGGATCTGGTCATGGGCCTTCGTTTGTGCCGGGACGGACAAGACCGCGCCGGCGTTGTGGCCGCCATCCTGTTCGCCCGGATCGCGGGATTGGTCGCCATGGTGATGGTGACGCTGCTGGTTGCGCTATGTGTTGATACGCCGTTCCGCGGCATCGTTCCCGTCTGTGCCATGATGCTGGCGGGTTTCGCCCTGTTGGCGGCCTTGAACCGGGAGGGCGTGGTCGCTGTGGTGCGTTCGGCCTTGCCGGATCGCTGGCGCGATGCCCGGGCGGTTGGTGCGGTTGAACGGCTGTGCGATGCGTTGCGCCAATTCAGCCGCTTGCGCTCCCTTCCCGGCCCGTTGATCGGCTTGCTGGGCATGGCCCTGGCCAGGGGGGGCATGGATTACCTGATGGCCCGGTCGGTCGGCGTGGAATTGCCGCTCGCCTGGTTTATGGTGTTCTCCACGGCGGTGTCCATCATCACGCTGTTGCCGGTATCCGTGGCGGGCATCGGCTTGAGGGAGGCTTCGTATGCCGGGCTTTTTTCCCTGGCGGGTGCTGATCAGTCGCTCGGTGTAGCGGTGTCGTTGCTGTCATTCAGTTTGAGCTTGTGGGTGGCGGGCGTCGGTGGAATGCTCTTCGCGGTTAGAGGATGGTCTTCTCATGCCAGCAGATAAACCGGCCGTTGTTCCTGATGTCTCGATTGTCATCGCCAACTACAACGGCGCGGACGCACTGATGCTGACCATTCCTTCCCTGCTGAATCAGGGTGGCATTCATGTGCGGGAAATCCTGCTGGTGGATAATCAGTCCACCGATGATTCCATCGCGCGGGTGACCGCGGCATTTCCCTCGGTGCGGATTGTTTCAACTGGATCGAACCGGGGGCCCAATGTCGCGCGGCAGATGGGGCTCGACCAGGCAGCATCCCCGCTGGTGTTGATCATGGATAACGACCTGGTCTTGTCGCCGGAGTACATCAGCAAGTTGGCGGATGTCTTTGCTGAACATCCGGAAACCGGTGCGGTCAGTGGCAGGATCCGTTATTACCACCAACCCGCACAGGTGCAGTACAACGGGGTGGATATCCACTACATCGGTGAGATTCGTCTGCATGATGCGGAGGCGCGGGGAACAAGGCGCTGCACCACCGTGTCTGCCGGTGCGATGCTGGTCAGCCGCGAGGTGGTCCAGCGGCTCGGCGGATTTGATCCCGATTACGTATTCGGCTGGGAGGACGGCGATCTTGCCTACCGGATGTCCCTGGCGGGTTATCCCTGCTGGGTAGTGTCGGAAGCCAATGCTTTTCATCAGAGCCGTTCCCGCGGCTTGAAGTGGGTGCAGATGCAGGTGCGGAACCGGTGGTGGTTTATGCGCAAAAACTACCACGCCCGTACGTTCTGGCTCGCACTGCCGGCCATCCTGTTGTTTCAGGTTGCCGTGGGTATCCTGCTGGCGACGAAAGGGCACGGAAGGGCGTTTGTGGCGGGCACGTTGGAAGGATGGCGGAATGGGCGTGTCTTGTCGGAGAAACGTCGCGCGGTGCAACGCTGGCGGCGCGTGTCGGATCGCACCTTGTTGTGTGGCGACCGGTTCTACATCCCGGTGGAAGTGAACCGGAACCCGCTGGTGCGTGGACTTACCGGGCTGTTGGTCACGGTGTTTTCGCTCTACTGGATGTGTATCCGCGTGCTCATCCGCGTCCAGTTTGATGTGCTGACCCTGTTCGTTTGATGCGCGTTACGCGATCAGTAGATATCCCGGTTGCTCAGGCGGCGTACCGTTTTTTCCGCGAGGATCGACCACAGTGACCGGCGTCCGCGTCCCGGCAAGCGTTCGATGAAATCATCCTTGATCCGCGCCAGGCGAAGCGGGTCCGTGCCGGGGCGGTTGAGCGGGGTGCCTTTGATCGGTCCGTGAAAGTTGGTGTGGTAACCCGCCTGCACGCTCAGTTCCTGTGCCAGGGCGCCGCCCATGGCCCACGGGTAGGCAAGGTGGCGAACCTCATGTTGCATCTGTGCCTCCAGCTCTTTCCGTGCGCGGACCAGGCTATCCAGGATCGCGGCCCGCTGCTCATCCATGGTCTCGAATCGACCCGCGGGCTGCGTGCCTTTTGCGTCGCGCCAAACCGACGCCAGTTCCGCGCGCCAGCCGGCTTTACGGAAAAACGCCATGCCGCCGTGCCGGGCCACATGCTCGGTGCAGGCGCGACGGATATCGTCCCGATCGATAAACTTGGGCGCATCCATCATGCGGGGAGCCATCGCGTATACCGGTGCCCCGGGTTGATCCAGCAGGATGTCCCGCTCGCCGGCGCGCACGCGGGGCCGGTCAACCAGCAGGCCATCGGAAAACAACTCCGGGCGCCAGAAGTCAACCGGGTTGTCGCCGGTGAACATGCATTCATGCCACTGGGTGTGCGACTGGACATCGATGACGCCGCTTCGGTGCATCGTGCGTAATTCGTCCCAGGTGCACCACGCCTTGCCGGTGACCGGTCGTTCCGACGCCGAGGTGTGGATCATGCCCGGAACGATGAAGCTGACCGCGCGCAATCCGTAACGCTGGAGGATCGGGTACGCCACGTCGTACAGGCTCCGTTCACCGTCGTCAAATGTCAGCATCACCGAAGGCCCGGCGAGTTCGGCTTCGCCGCGCACGTAGCGAAGAAGCATCTCGCAATCC
>CALBHI010000489.1 GCA_937894535.1 uncultured Verrucomicrobiota bacterium | reverse complement strand
TTGCGTGGTTTTGAAACCCTGCGCACTCAACATGCGGTACCAGTTGCCGGCCGGCGGATGGTAACAGCCGAAATCTCCAAGGCCGTCCCCATCCCAGTCACCGCTGATCGGCAACGTACCGGCAAAGCCAAACTGGAAATTGGTGAACAGGCGGAGCGACTGCATCATGTACCAGTTGCCTCCGCTCGGGAAATAGCAGCCAATGTCCGACTTCCCATCACCGTCAAAATCGTTGCTGGTGAAGGCGGGCTTCGATTGCGGATCATTCGGATCGGATCCCCGCTCAACCTCCACGCCATCAGGCACCAGATCTCCGTCGGTATCGGACAACGAAGGGTCGGTGCCGGTGTTGGTGTTCGACAGAAAGGTACCGGTGTTGGTTTCCATCCAGTTTGGCAATCCGTCGCCATCGGTATCGGTAATGGTGTACGTACCCACCGCCACATCGCTGTTGGCAAATCCGGATGCGACCGCGATGGCACGGATGACCGTGGACTTGTTCACGATGACCGGTTGCACGGTCGAGGAAGCCGTGGTGGGGGTTGTTCCATTGACCGTGTAGTAGATGACCGCGCCGGGAGTCGTGCTGCTCAAGGTGACACTGCGCCAGGTTCCGTAGGTTCCCGGTGTCGGCGAAAAGGTCGGAGCTTCCGCATATTGAATCCGCTCATACGGCCCGATATCAACGAAGTTGGGCGATCCGACCCCCAGGTTGGCCACTCCGGCCTGGTCAAACCGGGGGTTGAACTCGTAATCCTGCGCCGGAGCTTGGCCGCCATCGGCACGGTCGATCGCCGGCGAGTTGGACTGTAACCGGAAGTTGTCGTCCGCCGTGGCAGCCTGACCATCCGGCCCGAGCGGCTGCTGAAACTGGGGATTGGAGGAAAAGCTGCCCGTGTGCGATTCATTCACCGACCCGTGGTTGCGGGTGAGGGTTTGCATGATGGTGTAGCGCGTTTCCACGGATCCACTACCCGAATTGAAGAGGTCGGGGGTGGTCACGAACGCGCCTTGGTTCTGATCCCAGATCGTCGTCACCGCGCTATTGCCCCACAGGATGGAATTGTAAATACGCAACGCAGACGCAAAACTATTCAGAATGGCTCCGCCATACTGGGACGCGGTATTCCCGTACCAGAGACAATGTCGGAACGTGGCCGTGAACTGGTTGTTGAACGAGCCATCCCCGGTAAGCCCCGCATGCACCCGCGTTCCCCCACCGTTTGGCGCGGAATTGAACGTGAACAGGCTGTTATCTACCCGCACGGCCCGGGCGAAACTGTGTAAGCCTCCCCCTTCCGCCGATGCGGTATTGCCGGCGAACAGACACCGCTCAACGATACTGATGTGACCATCAATTTTGTAATCCAGCATCACCCCGCCGCCATTCACCGCGCTGTTGTTCCGGAAGGTGCTGTTGTAGATAAAGGCCGGAGTGTAATAGCTGTAAACACCGCCCCCCTCCAATCCGGAGGAATTGGCCTGAAAGGTGGAATTGCTCACCACAATCGTTCCGAAGTTGTTGGCGATACCGCCTCCCGCCAGGGAGGCGCTGTTGGTTCCGAACGAACTGTTCTGCACCACGGCGGAATTCATGTTGTTGAAGGAAATCGCTGCGCCATACGCGGCTTGATTCCCGTTGAAGATGCAGCCGGACACCAGGGCATTTCCGAGATTCATCCACAATCCACCGCCGGTGGCATTCCCGCCGGCCGCCACGTTGCCCACGAAGCGGCAATTGATCAACCGGGGGCTTTGATCGTAGAACGCCACTGCGCCGCCGGTATCGGCGCTATTCCCGAAGAAGATGCAGTTGGATACCGTGACCGACGCCCGGTTGACGAAGATCGCACCGCCATACACCACCGCGGAATTGTTACTGAAACTGCAATTGGCGATCGTGGCCGGCTGAAGGTTTACGAAAATACCCCCACCGTAGGAGTTCCAGCCAACCGCGCCCTGCGCCCGGCCACGACGGATATGAAATCCATCGACCGTGCATCCGGGAGCGAGCGATTCAATGACCATGACATGCACGAGGGAGTTCTGACCGTCCACCACCGTGGGGTTCGCTGCGATGTTACGCTGACTCAATGCGGTTTCCGTGCCGGCAAACCCACCATAGAGCTTGGTATTGGATCGGAGATTGATCGGTTGCGTCGGCGTGTAGGTACCCCGCGCCACCCAGATTTCCTGGCCGGATCCCGAGGCATTGACCGCCGCTTCGATGGTCCGATACGCCTGCGACCAAGACGTTCCATTGCCGCCGGGCCGACTGGCATCGACATACACCACGGCCTCCGCACCCGAATAAATCAGGCACAAAACAATGATTGATAGAAACTTGCGTAAATTAGGCATGACAAAAGCGAACTCCCCCGCTCATTTTCTCTAAAAGTACACGCGGAAGAGCGCCCTGTCGAATGGTTATGGCTGTTTTGCGCCGGAGCGGTGAATCCACCAGCGAGCGACGCGACCTACAAAACTCTGGCCATACGCCGCCAACTGTTGCTGTGCAACCGCCCATTGCGCGCGTGTTTCCGCCAACTCGCGGGAAGACACCTCCAGGTGGTGCCGGGCATGTTCCATGGCTTCACGATGGGACGCTCGAAGGGAACGAACCAATTCATCGCGGTCCGAGGTTTCCGATCCGGACATCCCTCGCAGTAGGGTCAAGGAAGCCAACAGTTGCGGGGCTTGGTCGAACAGACCTTGGGCAATGCGCCGTTGGAGTACGGCCAAGCTGACGAGCCAGGAAAGCGGCGAGGTGGTTATACCTTGGCCACTTTCTACGGCCGATGAG
>CALBHI010000488.1 GCA_937894535.1 uncultured Verrucomicrobiota bacterium | reverse complement strand
GGAGACCACCCCCGCCATGAAACCCGCCGACCCAGCACCGGCCACCACCCCGGCTCCCGCCGATCCGATCACCCGCCTGCGCATCGGCGACCCCACCCACACCTATCCACTGGCCGAGGACCTTCCCGCCGCGCCGCGCCTCACCGAACCGAACCTGAACGTCCAACGCCACGCCGACGGCACGATCACCCTTGAACTGCCGCTCGCCCACGGCGAAGCGATCTGGGGATTCGGCCAGCGCTTCGATGCCTTCAACCTGCGCGGTGTCCACCTCGAAACGTGGACCACCGACGGATGGAACGCGACCGACACCTCGTATTTCGCCGTGCCGTTTTTCATCAGCTCGCGCGGCTACGGCCTCTTCGTAAACCATCCCGGCCGCATCGCCTTCGACGTCGGCGCGAACGACCCCAACCGCCTGACCATCCGCATCCCCGACCATGCTGTCGAGGTGTACGCCTTCACCGGCACACCCGCCGACATCGCCCGCCGCTACACGCAACTGATCGGACGCCCGCGTCCGCTCCCCGACTGGGTGTTTCGTCCGTGGGTCTCGCGCAACTCCTTCCTCGGCGCCTACGAGGTGGACCGCGTGGTCGACCGCATGGCCGCCCTCGGCATGCCGGTCGGCGCGGTGGTGCTGGAGGCCTGGGCGGAACAACTCCACAACTTCCGCTTCACCGAACACCGCTACCCCGAACCGGCCGCGTGGATCCGCCGCCTGAACGAGCGCGGCGTCCAAGTGATCTGCTGGCTCACCTCGAGTGTCTGGCCCGATTCCGAGGCGCACCGCCAGGCCCGTGATCGCGGATTCCTGGTGCGCAACGAGGACGGCAGCGAACACGTTGTGCGCTGGCTGGAGAACGGCCGCAAGATCGACTTCCGCACCTCCGAGGCCCGCGCCTGGTGGCGCGATCTCCACAAGCCACTCATCGAGACGGGCGTCGCCGGCTTCAAGACCGACGGCGGCGAGCATATGCCCGACCCCTGGTTCCACAACCTCCACACGTTCTATTACCAGCAGGCCGCCCTCGATGCCTTCCGCAACCTCGGACGCCCCGGCATGACCTTCGCGCGATCAGCCAGCGCCCCGAACGCTTCACTCGGCGCCTACTGGGCCGGCGACCAGCACGCCGACTGGCGCGGCCTCGCCATGGCGGTGCGCGGAGGACTCTCCGCCGCAATCAGCGGTTTTCCCTACTGGGGCCACGACATCGGCGGTTACTCCGGCACCCCCACCAAGGAACTCTACCTGCGCTGGCTGCAGTTCGGCGCCTTCACCCCGGTCATGCAACTGCACGGCATCACCGCGCGCGAACCGTGGCACTACGACGACGAAACCATCGCGATCGCCCGCTTCTATTTCGAACTGCGCGCGAAGCTGCTCGACCGCATCGTGGCCTGGAGCGATGAGGCCCGCACCGACGGCATCCCGATCATCCGGCCGCTTGTCTGGCACCATCCCGACGACCCGGCCACCTTCGCCATCGACAACCAGTTCTATTTCGGACCCGATCTCCTCGTCGCCCCCATCACCGATCCGCTCGACGCGCGTGGCATCTATTTGCCCGCCGGATCGTGGATCGATGCCTGGACCGGCGAACGCCGCGAAGGCCCGACCCGCTTCCTGTACGAAGCCCCGCTCCCGCGCCTCCCGGTGTTCATCCGCGCCGAAGAGGCCGCGGCCTACCGCGACCTCTTTACCGGGACACCTGACATCCCGTCCGCGCCCATCACCGTCACCCTCGCCGGTCCCCGCAACAACCGCGGCCTCGTCCCCACCCTGCGCACCTTCGCCACCGCCGGATCCACCGAGACCATCGTGTTCGAGGTCAGCAACCACGGCGACCAACCCGCCCTGCTCGCCGTCGAGCCGCGCACCACCGCCGCGTGCCGCATCGAACCGGCCGATCGCCTCAACCTGCGTCTCGCCCCCGGCGAACGCCAACGCCTCGCCTACCACGTCACCCCGCGCACCGCCGATCCCGCCTCCCACCCGGTCACCCTTGTCGTCCAACACGAACAACAAACCATCCCCGCCCCGGTGGTCACCCTCGCCGTACCGCCCGCGTGGCGCGTGCTTGGCCCCTTCGACGGCGGCGTCGGCTCCACCCAACCCTTCGAGCGCGCACCGTTCGATGCCACCGCCACCTGGACCGGCCAACACGAACGCATCCTCCGCTGGACCGACGTCCCGGCCTCGCTGGTCCAAGCCGATGGCGCGATCGACCTCACCTCCCTCACCGGTCCCGACGGCTCTTCCACCACCTACCTCGCCGCCGACATCACCAGCGACCGCCTCCGTCCCGTCACCTTCCACGCCGGCTTCGGCGACGCCATGACCCTCTGGCTCAACGGCCGCCTGCTCGCTGCCATCAACGGCCACCGCAACGCCGAACGCGGCGAAGACCGCATCACCGCCCAGCTCCAACCCGGAAAAAACCACTTGCTGATACGTAACAGCCGCGACCTCGCCCCCCCACTGTTCCATTTCCGAATCTCCCACTAGCGTATATCCGGCAAGTAGATACGAACACACGTCCACGCCGGATTCGTTTCCCGCTTGACGTTTTTACCAAACGTGTAATAAAACGTTTTACGGGTGTTACATCAACCAGGAACCCAGGGGCACGTATGTACTTCAGAAAATTTCCGCATGTCGCGAACTTCGCCTTCGCCGGCCGCACCACCGCATCGGGCGCGATCACCCTCGGCCGCGAGCGCATCGCCCTCAAGCAGCAATCCTTCAAGGACGGCGTATTCCGCATCACCGCGTCATCGCCGCGCTGGGCAAAAAATCTTTCGCAAGCCGGTCTGACGCCTCCCCCCCTCGACAAGTCGGCGAAGGCCCCCTACCGCCTCGACACCGCGCAACCGTTCGGCCTGACCCTGCGCGGCCCCGGCGGCGAGGTGTTGTTGCGCGCACCGGCCGGCCGTTCGTTTGGCGTATGCGGCCCGCGTTCGGTGTTTGTGTTCGAGCAGACCGACGACATGCAGTTCTACGGCATGGGCGAAAAAATGCGCGGCCTCGAGTTGTCGGGCATCCAGACGAAGTTCTGGAACACCGATATCTTCGCCGATTTCCATTGGAAGGAAATCGAAAACGACCGGCCCGACCCGATGTACGTCAGCGTACCCTACGTGGTCATCAAACGCGGCAACACGTTTATCGGCCTGTTGCTCGACAACCCGCACGCGACCTTCATGTCCACCAGCGCCTCGATCAACATCGGCGGCGGCCAGATGAACCTCGGCGGCCCCGAGCAGAAGTACCTGACCATCGGCGCGGAAAACGGCCAGCCCGACCTCTACGTACTCGTCGGCCCGAGCCTCGCCGCACTGACCCGCAAACTGCAGTCGCTGGTCGGCAGGACCCCGCTGCCCCCCGCCTGGGCACTCGGTTACCACCAATGCCGCTGGGGCTACAAATCCGAGGCCTGCCTCGATGACCTCGATGCGAACTTCACCAAACACGGCATCCCCTGCGACGGCCTGTGGGTGGACATCGATTACATGGACTCGTTCAAGGTCTTCACCTTTAACAAGGGCTATTTCCCGTCGATCGACAAGACGTTGAAAAAACTCGCGCGCAAGGGCCGCAAGGTCGTTCCGATCATCGATCCCGGCGTGAAGAAGCAGAAGGGCTACCCGGTTTACGATTCGGGCAAGAAGGCCGATGTGTATTGCCGCAACCCGCAGGGCGACGACTTCGGTAACGCCGCGG
>CALBHI010000487.1 GCA_937894535.1 uncultured Verrucomicrobiota bacterium | reverse complement strand
TCCAAACAGCCCCGTGATCTGGTGGGTCCGCCGCGACTTGCGGCTTACCGACAACCCCGCCCTCGATGCCGCCATCGCCAGCGGCCGCAAAATACTACCGGTATTCATCTGGGCTCCCGACGAGGAAAAACCCTGGGCCCCGGGTGCCGCCTCCACCTGGTGGCTGCACCATTCCCTGACCGCGCTAGCCTCCCGCCTCGATGCCTTGCATGCCCCGCTGATCATCCGCAAAGGCCCCTCCCTTGCCGCCCTACGCAGCATCGTCCGCGAGACCGGCGCCGGTCTCGTCGTCTGGAACCGCCTCTACGAACCCGCCATCATCGCCCGCGACAAGGCCGTCAAACTCGCCCTCCGCGCGGATGGCCTCGAGGTCCATTCCTACAACGCCAACCTGCTCTTCGAACCGTGGACCATCGCCACCCAGCAGAACCAACCCTACCAGGTCTTCACCCCGTTTTACCGGAACTGCTCCACCTACGGAAATCCTTCCAAACCGACCCCGGCCCCCCGCCATTTGCCCCGCGTAACCCAGACCCCATGGTCTGTACCTATTGATGAACTCGGCCTGCTGCCCGCCCTCGACTGGGCCGACGGCTTTCACCAGCACTGGAAACCGGGCGAACCCGGGGCGCTGGCCGCCCTCGATGATTTCGAAACCGCCGCAGTGACCCGCTACAAGAGCGACCGCGACCGACCCGACATGACCGGGACCTCCCGCCTGTCCCCGCACCTGCACTTCGGCGAACTCAGCCCACGCCAAGTCTGGTACGCGTGCATGCACGCCCCGATGGCCGAACCGTACCTGCGGCAACTGATCTGGCGCGAATTCGCCCACCACCTGCTCTACCACTTTCCCCACACGGCGGATGAGCCGCTGCGCGATGCCTTCCGCCGGTTCCCCTGGAAAAATGACGCCAAAGCCCTGCGCGCCTGGTCGCGCGGACGCACCGGCTATCCCATCGTCGACGCCGGTATGCGCGAACTATGGAAAACCGGCTGGATGCACAACCGCGTCCGCATGATCGTCGCCTCGTTCCTCGTCAAAGACCTGCTGATTCCCTGGCAGGAAGGCGCCCGCTGGTTCTGGGACACCCTCATCGATGCCGACCTCGCCAACAACACCCTCGGCTGGCAATGGGCCGCCGGTTGCGGCGCCGATGCCGCCCCGTACTTCCGGATCTTCAATCCGGTTCTCCAAGCAGCGAAATTCGACCCGGACGGAACCTACGTTAAAACCTGGCTCCCGGCCCTGCGCGACCTCTCCGCCCCGGACCTCCACCGCGTCTTTGAACTCCCCCCCGCCCAACTCGCCCGCGCCGGCATCGACCTCGGCACCACCTACCCCCGCCCGATGGTCGACCATAAAAAGGCGCGCGACGCCGCCCTCGACGCCTACGCCCGCCTCAAAGGCCCGCCCTAGGTCGTACCCACCCAAAGCTTGCTCAAAGTCTCACCATTCCCTCATCATTTGCTAACCAAGCCTGTGGACGCTTAACCGTACACACATCGAAGGAACAGCATCATGGCCCGGGAAAAAATTCTGGTGGTTGAGGACGAGGAAGACATCCTCGAGTTGATCAAGTACAACCTGAACAAGGAAGGGTACGTCGTATCCACCGCCACCTCCGCCGAAGCCGGTATCGAACTCGCGCGCAAACAGGTGCCCGATCTCATCCTGCTCGACATCATGCTGCCCGGCATGGATGGCCTCGAAGCCTGCCGCCTGCTCAAA
>CALBHI010000486.1 GCA_937894535.1 uncultured Verrucomicrobiota bacterium | reverse complement strand
TTCGATCCGCTTTCCGCGATTGGCGCGACGGTTTCGCCTGAAGCCGCCGCCAACAGCGCCAAGCTGCGCGCCGCGAAGGAGAACCGCGCCCCCACCTGTGGCACAAATCCGGTCACCACCTGCCGGGTGAACACCGGACGGCAATTGTACACGACATCCACCACCCCGTCCGGACTCATCCGCACCAGCACCTCGACCCAGTTGCTGCCAGCCACCAGATCTGCTGCGGCAAGCGGTTGCCGCGCGACGAGCTGGCCCCGCCATGTCACATCGATCGCCGGCGCCTCGCCGCCGCCGTTGTCGTGCAGATCGAAACACACGCTCAATCCGGTGCCAGCGCCTTCCTCGGCCTGCGCGACCACGCCATTGGTGATGTCGGTCGCCCAGTTGAAACTGAATCCGTCGGCGGGCGAGGACGATGTCTGGTCGATGCGCGAACGGAACGAGGCGCCAAACCCCGCGATCACCGCCACCGGATCAGGGGCCGGAATGACCATCGCGCCCTGCACCGAACCGAGCCCCGGGGTCAGGACCACCACCCCGTTGGTACTGTCGCGGAACGCCGCGCCAAACAAGGCGATCCCGTTCGACAACCCGGCATTGAAGTCGTACGCCACCGTGGGATTCACCACGATGTCCGGAGAGGCATTGGTGCCGACGATGTAGATCGTGGCCTGGGCGCTGTTCGAAGCCCCCTGGGCATCACGGATCCAATAGGTGAAGGTGTCCGTCAGCGTGGCGTTGAGCCGCAGGCACGGTTGCGGATGGGGTTGGTAGGTTATCGCCCCGTTGGTGAAGGACAAGGTGCCAAAACCGGGTACGCCGGCCATGCCGGACACCACCAGCGTCGCGGTCTCCCCGTTGTCCGGATCCACATCGTTGGCACGCAACAAGGCGGTGATGTTGGTGGCGCCGACACCCTCGCGAAGGACCACGTGATCGTCCACCGCGACCGGCGGATCGTTCTCGCCGACGACGGTGACCGTGACCATGCCGGTCGCGGCCGCGGTGCGCCACCGCGCGTCGATCGCCGGTGCCTCCCCGTTCCCGTTGTCATACGGATCAAAGGAAATCCGCAATCCGTACCCGTCGCCGTCCTCGCCAAAGGCGGTGGTGATGTTGTTGGCCCAGACGAAACCGATGCCGTCGGCCGGCAACGCAGACCCACCGCTCATCCGCACCTTGAATGTAGCGAGGAACCCGGACACGGGATTGCTGGCGGTGACATCCGGCAATACGATGGACCCGAGTTGGTTATTGGCTGCGGTCGTAAGCCGCACCACCCCGCCGGTGACCACCGCCGAACCGAAGAGGACGGACCCGCTGGGTGCGCCGGCGTTGAAACTGAAAGCGACGTTGGTCGGGACATCCATGAACAGGGTCAGGTTCACGTCATCCACTTCCTGCAACTGGTTCTGGCCGCCGGTGCGCGCACCAAAACCGAACCGCGCATCCGACAAGGCGCGGTAGCCCGGCAGCGGCGTGTTGGTGAAGATGACCTGCCCGTCGTAGGTCAGGTTCAGCAACCCGCCCGGCGTCACTTCAACGGTCACCTCGACGAAGTTCGTGCGGCGCAGCAGGGACAACGCCACCGGCACGGTCTCGACCAAACCGACCGTCGGTGAGCGGATGCTGTACCCGAAGGCATCGTTGGTCGTCTGGCCAACGGCCAGGGACTCGAACTGTCCGTTGGGCGAATAGGTAACCACCCCGTTGCTGTAGGCGACCAGGCCGATGGTGCCGGCGGTGTCCACCCCCTCGATGAACAACTGGGCGGTCTGGCCGGCATCCGGATCGGTGTCGTTGGCGAGCAGCAACTGGGTCACATTGGTGGTCGCGGCCTGTTCGCGGATGGTGAAGGCATCCGGCCCAGCCACCGGCGGATCATCGGTGCCGATCACCCGGATCACCACCTGCGCCGTCGAGGTGGCACCCCCGCCATCGCGCAGGGTGTAGGTAAATGTCGTTGTGGCGATCGCCCCGTTGAGCAGGTTTGTGAATGCGCCGGTCGGATCGTAGGCCACGCCGGCCACCGGATCCTGCTCCACGCGCCCGAGGGTCCCGTTGGTTCCGACGGCGCTGATGAACAACGTGGCCAGATCCCCGCTGTCGGGATCCGAATCGTTGGCAAGCAAAAGCGGGGTCAGGATGGTACGACCGGCGTTTTTGCGCACGGTGACAACATCGTTCGACGCGACCGGCGGATCGTTCACCCCGAGCGACCGCAAGGTGACGGTGCCCACCGCGGAGGCGTTGTGCTGGTCGCGGATGGTGTAGGTGAACCGGTTGGTGGCGACGGCACCCGCCGGCAGGGCCAGGTAACTCGCCGGGGGGGTATACCGGAAAATTCCGCCGCCCAGGTTCGTCAGCGTGCCGGCGAGGCCCGACGCGTTCACGTTGATGATGGTGAAGCTGTCGCCGGGATCCACGTCAAAATCATTGGTGAGCACGCTGGACGTGACCAGGTGCGCGCTGGCCGATCCGGTAAAGCCGGTGCCGCCATCGTTGACCGCCACCGGCGCATCGTTGACCGAAAACGCCGTGACCACCGCGAGGTCGTTGGTGCGGATGACCGATCCGCTGGTGGCACGCACGGTGAAGCGGGTAACCTCGTTGCTGCCCACCGGAACCCGGTTCGCGACCGGACGGAACACTAGTTGCCGCAGGGCGGCCTGGGCCGAGGCCACCGTGCCCGACGCCCGTTGGTACAGGTTGCTGCCGACCGGACCGGTGAAGCCACCGGCGGCGAGCGAGGACGTCGTGAACGCGCCCTTGGTGATGCCCGCGCCGTCGAGGGTGATGGTGATCGCGACGTTGGTCGGACCGCGCACCACCATGTTGGTGAAGGGCATGGCGGTATCGGTGTCGGGGATCATGAGATCGAGCCCGCCCTCCACCGGTGCCAACACGGCCTCGTTCAACCACACCTGATGCGCCCACGAAGCGCCGAACCGGTCCACGGCGACCCAGACATCCAGCGCGCCGTCGTTGTTGAGGTCGCCGAGCGCGAGGTTGCGGTTGATGACCAGCGGTGCGCCGGAGGTGGGGTTCAGCGTCGAGTCGCCGATGATCTGTCCGCTGGGCGTGAACGTTCCCGTACCATCGTTGAAGAAAATGGTACTCAGGTTGGTGAATCCGCTCTGCGTCCCCTGGACGACGAAGAGGTCGAGGGTTCCGTCACCGTTCGCGTCGCCAAGCGCGGCCGACTGCACGGCGCTGGTGGGTAACAGTTGTTCGCCCGGGGTGAAGAAACCGTCGCCGCGGTTGAAGTACGCCATGGGTTTCGGCCCCCCGAACGGCGAGCCGAACAACGACACGGCGTCGAGGTCACCGTCGTTGTCGAGATCGCCCAGCAGGGCCGTGTTGCCTCCGTTGCCGAAGACCTGCCCGCCCTCGCGGAAGATGCCGGTGCCGTCGTTCAGCCAGACCTTGTTCGGATCCGATGAAAAGAACGGCGTGATGAAGATGTCGAGCGAGCCGTCTCCGTTCAGGTCGCCCAGCGTGCCGCGGGTAATGCTGACATTGACGAAATTCAGGTCGGCCACGGCGGCCGGATTGTTGGTGAAGGTCCCGTTCCCGGCATTCATCAACACGATGATGTTGGTGCTGGCGGTGAGTACGATGTCCGGACGCCCGTCGCCGTTCAGGTCGCCCACCAGGTTGCCCAGGTTGGCCGAGGCCAGGGCGGTGCCGCCGGTGAATACCCCGGTTCCATTGTTGAACCAGAGGAACTGGCCGCCAACGATATCGAGATCGCCGTCGCCGTCGATATCGGCCGTGTTGATGGTGGAGGCATAGTTTGTGCCGAGCCGCTGGCCGCTGTCGGAAAAGACGCCGGCTCCGTTGTTGCTCCAGATGATCATCGCCGCCGTGGAGGGGACGTTGGTGCCGTTGATGAACTGCGAGGCAGGCCCCTGGATCGCGTCGAGGTCGCCATCGTTGTCGACATCGCCGAATGCGATTTGGGAAATCCAGTTGCTGCCCAGCCGTTGGCCCGTGTCGCTGAACACGCCGCGGCCAAAGGGCGCTTCCGCCTGGAACTGGACCACGTACGGCGCCGGTTGCCGTTCCCCGCCGGTTCCCTCCACGCCGCTGTTCATCGACACGGTGATCCGCTCGGCAACGCGGAGGTGGTTGCTGGGATCGATCCGGACCGTATCGCCGGTGGTCGTCCGTGTGACACCACGCCGTCCGGTGAACTGGCCGTGCACGATGATATTGGTGGAAACCGTTGATGCGTTCAGCGGGCGGTTGAAACGAAGAACGACGTCTTCGGCGGCATTCGCACGGGGCGTGTTGGGTGGCGGCGTCATGGTGACGAGGTACAATCCCGCCCGGACATCCAACCGCACCGCGGCCACCGACGAGGTCGCAAAACCGTCAACGGCCCGGTAGGTAAAGCTGTCGATGCCCACGTAGTTGTTGGCGGCGCGGTACAGGAAGGAGCCGTCGCTCCGCAAGGTGAGCACGCCGTTGGTGGGTCCCGCGACCAGGAGCGCGGACAGGGGATCGTTGTCGGGATCGGTGTCGTTGCCCAGAACACCCGGCGGGGATACCCGCAGCGGCGTATCGTTGATGACCACGTAATTGGTATCAGCCAAGGCCATGGGCATGCTGTTGCCGATCTTGACGCGGGCGACGGATGACGAGAACGACGCATCGACGGCTCGGTACAGGAACACATCCGATCCGGTGAAGTTCGTTCCCGGCGTGTAGGTGAACGAACCGTTGGTGCTCAGCGAGACGGTACCGCGCAAGGCGTTGCTGACCAGCACGGCGATAAATGCGCCGCCATCGCCGGGCGTATCATTCGAGAGCACGCCGGACACCGCCGTGACCACGATGGCATTGGATCCGTTGGCGGGATACAGGTCGTCGCGGACACGCGGCAGGGTTTGGTTGTACCAGACCTCCGCGACATCGAGGATCGTGTTGCCGCCGCGCGGCACAAACACATCGAGATCGCCGTCGTTATCATAATCGGCAACGGCCTTGCTGTAGTTGTTGGTGTGGCCGATGGGTTGGCTGGTGGCGATAAACCGGCCGGCGCCATCGTTCAGCGAAACCGAATTCCCCTGGTCGCGCAGGAATACATCGAAATCGCCGTCGCCGTCATAATCACCGACGGCGAGGTCGCGCGCATAGTCGGCATTGAATTCGAATACCGAGCGGTTGAAGGTGCCGCGCTGGTCATTCAACCAGACCGTGCCGGCCCGGGTGAGATACACCGGACCCATCAGGAGATCGAGGTAACCGTCGCTGTCCACATCGGCCAGGCGGGTCACCTCGTTGCGCTCGTTGTCCATCGGCGCCGTGCTGAGCGTGAACGAACCGGTGCCGTCGTTCAGCAACACCTCGTCGCGCAAAAAGCCGGACAGGTACAGGTCGAGATCGCCGTCGTTGTCGAGATCGCCGGAGGTGAGGTGCAGGACAAAACTGCCGTTGCCGTTGAAGACCGGCAGGGCATTTTCGATGGTGAATTGCCCGGTGCCGTCGTTCCGCATGATCCAGGCATAGGTAAACCCGACCAAGGCCAGATCCACATCCCCGTCGCCGTCGAAATCGCCGGCCGTGACGGCCCGGTTGGAGTCGAAGAAGTACGGGCCGATATTCTGGAAAACCGGCAGCGGCGAGGCGGTGAAGTGGCCGGTCCCGTCGTTGAGGGCGAGCAGGTTGGGTTGGCCGAAGCTGTTGACGTTCACAAAGTCCAGCAACCCGTCGCCGTTGAAGTCGGCCACCGCGCCGCGCGGGTTGGAGGCCGGGGTCCAGGTGGCGCCGAGGGTGACGATGCGGTTGCTGAAGGTGCGGTCACCGTTGTTCAGGTAAAGGCTCGGCGCGGCATTGCGGTTGATGGCGATCACATCCGCCCATCCGTCACCATTGAAATCCCCCGCCCCGACCCATTCCGTGCTCAGCCGGTTGGTGTTGGCAAGTAGCATGGTGAACAGGGCTCCGCCACGCGGGGGCCGCACGGTCATGGTCCAGGTGACCGGCTTGTCCAACTCGAAGAATCCGGTGCCGCGAATGCCGGCCTGCAAGGTTACATGGATGATCTCGCCGGGCCGGAAACCGGCCGCCGGGGTAATCGTGGCCTGTTCGTTGCTCACCGACACGCTGAAGGCACGCCGCCCGCTCAACGAGCCATGCAGGGTAATGCGGGCGGCGAGGCCGGTGGGGCTGACCGGTTTGCTGAAGGTGACGCGGAACGGTCCACTCGACGGGGCGATGCCGGAGTGAAGCGACGGCGCGAATGCCACCGTACGCATGACATCGAATACGCCGATGGTGACGGTGGCCAGTGCGGAATTCGTGACCGGATCGCGCGCGCGGTAGGTGAACGAATCGATGCCGGAGAAGCCGGTGTTCGGCGTGTAGACGAACGCCCCGTTGGTGCTGAAGGAAAGAATGCCGTTGGTCGTGGTCGCGACCAGGAGTGCGGAGAGCTCGTCGCCATCGGCATCGACGTCGTTGGTCAGCACGCCTTGGGCGACGGCGACGGTCAGGGTTTGATTGAGGAAGATCGTATAATGGGGATCGGCGGCGGCGACGGGTGCCGTATTGCCGATCTTGACCAGGCCCGGTTCGGAATCCTCGCTGCCGTCGTTGGCCCGGTAGGTGAACGAATCCGTTCCGGTGTAGCCATTGGTCGGCGTGTAGAGGAACGTGCCATCCTCGTTGAAGACCACGTCACCAAACGCCGGCGGGGTTTCCAACCGGGCCAGGATGACCGGATCATCTTCGCCGTCGGTGTCGTTGGCCAACACGCCCAGGACGGGATTGGTCACCGCAACCGGAAGTCCGCCGGAGGGCGGATAGCTATCCACGACCGCGACCGGCGGAGTGTTGCCGAGCTTCACGCGGACCGGGGCCGAGGTGAGCGAGGCATCGGCGGCGCGGTAGTAAAACCGGTCGCCACCGCGATAGCCACCGCCGGGGGTATAGGTAAATGCGCCATTGGTGGAAAGGGCCAGCGCGCCGTTCAGGGTTGACGAGGTGAGGACGGCGCGGAGGTCGTTGCCGTCCACATCGAGGTCATTCGCCAGCACACCCTCG
>CALBHI010000485.1 GCA_937894535.1 uncultured Verrucomicrobiota bacterium | reverse complement strand
CCTTGGCCCGCATGCTGCGAAAAACGCTGCAGGGTTCGTCGTGGCGCGCATGATGGCATGAATATCCTCTTATCCGGCCTGAGCAGTGACCGCGTGGAATTGAATCTGGCCCGCGCCCTGATGGATGCGGGTGTGCACCTCTCCATCATCGCCTCCAGCGGCAGCCCGGCCGAGGCCCTCGCCCGTGAGCGCGGCGTGCTCGCCGCAACCCATGATTTCAGCAGCCGCATCGACCGGGACGCGGTGAAGCTGTACCGTCGGCTGGTGCCGGAACGCGGCATCGAGCTGATCCATGCCCTGACCAACCGCGCCCTGTCCACCGCGCTCAGCGCCCAGCGACGGCTCGATCCCGCTCCGCGCATTGTCGCGTACCGCGGGACGATGGGCCACCTGAGCCGCCTTGATCCCGCGTCCCATTTTTCCTATCTCAGCCGGCGGGTCGATTGCATCGTGTGCGTGTCCGATGCGGTGCGTCGTTACCTGAAAACCTTCCACCTTCCCGACGACCGCCTCGCGGTGATCTGGAAGGGACACGACCCCTCGTGGTACCAGGCCGCCCCGCGGTCCGTGATGCGCGAATGGAACATTCCCGACGGCGCGACGGTGGTGAACTTCACCGGCAACATCCGTCCGGTAAAAGGGGTCGATTACCTGCTCGACGCGTTTGACGGCATCGCCACGACCGAGAACATCCACCTGCTGGTGGTCGGCGAGGTGCGCGATCCGTCGATCCGCCAACGCATGGGACGCCATCCGCATGTGCACTTTGCCGGATTCCGGCGCGACGCAACCGCGCTGGTCGGGGCCTGCGACCTCGCGGTCATGCCATCCATCGAGCGCGAGGGCTTGCCGAAGGCGGTGTCGGAAGCGATGGCCCAGCAGGTCCCGTGCGTGGTCTCGAATGTCGGCGGTCTGCCCGAACTGGTCGAGGACGGCGTCAGCGGCATGGTGATACCACCCCGCGATGCCGCCGCGATCCGCGATGCGGTGCGCGCCTTGGCCGCCGATCCGGAGCGACGCCTCGCGATGGGCCAAGCCGCCCGGGCCCGCGTCGAAGGCGTGTTCAACTTCCGCCACACCGCGGAAAAAACACTCGCGGTGTATGAACGGTTGCTCGGTCCGCACCGGCCGCCCGCCACCTGACCCCGCCCGGGGGCGGACCTCAGCGGTAGCCGTAGTGGCGCAGTTCGTCATCCATCACGGCGTTGAGGGTGGCGACCTCGTCCGGCGTGAAGGCTTTCTCCCACTTGTCGTTGCGGTCCTCGATGCTTCGGCTGGCGGTGCGGCGGGCCTCCTCGCTCCAGTCGAGGCCGCAGAAGGTGGCGGTGCGGCCGAGGAAGGCGGCCGGATCGCGGGTGAAATCCTCGTAGCGCAACTCCATGAACTGCGCGGCGGGAAAGGTCTGGCCGATCTCGCGCACATACCGCACCACGGCGCGCCACTGGTGGCCGACCGAGGCAACCGGAGCCTCGCGTTCCATCGCCCGCCACCCTTCCGGCTTCACATCCCACCAGCGGTCCAGTCCGCCGGCGCGCTGTCGGCGTTCGAGTACCGAGCGGCAGACCGCACGGCCGTCACGCACCAGATGGATGAACAGCGCATCGGGGAAGATCGCGCGCAGGAAATCCATGCGCATCCCGTTGCGCGGGCACTTGGAGATGAAGCGCGGGCGGTCGTACAGGCGCAGCACGTTCGCCACCGCGGCGGTGTAGTAGCGGCGGTTGGCCGGAGTGACATCGGCCGCGCGCAGGATATCGGTATCGCCGGTGATGAACTTATCCCACATCGTGCCCGCTTCGCCGGGTTTATGGTTGCGCACGAACAACGACATCAGCTTCAGCGCCGGGTAACTGGCCGGGGCCTTGCGGGTGAGGTGGGTGGTCGTCGCAAGGGCCGGATGTTCGGCCAGCACGCGGTGGTAGGCCGTGCTGCCGCTGCGCGGCATACCGACGATGAAGATGGGGCGGTCAATGGGGTTCATGCGATGTCCATGAAGTAACAGGGTTTGGCGTCGAGGGTAATACCGGTGGAGCGGGCAATCTCGCGGCCGTCGCGGTCGAGGATGGCCGCACAGCGGAATGGCGGGGTGAAGTACACCGGCTTCGGATGGGCCCAGGCGAGGGCGAACCCCCGACCGTCGACACCGCGGAACCGCAACAACCACACCCCGTCCGGAGCAGCCATCTTTTCCACGAATACGGCGCGGCCGGCGAAGCGGACCAGCGTGGCCAGGGCCGTATGCGCGGGCCGGGCGCGCCATGGCGAGGCGTGATCATCGACGAGTCCAAACCCGTGCGCGACCAGCCGCCACCAGTACACGGCATCGACCAGACCCGAGCAGAGGGCAAGCACCAGGTATCGCACCAGATAATTGGCGTAGGCCTGTTCATCGACGCTTGGATCGTTGGCGTGGGATCCGGGAATGATGTACGGCGAGTTGACCGGGGAGTACGGACCGGTGCCAAGGATCGGCCAGTTGACCTCGGATACGATAAGCCGGTCGCCGCGCACGGCCGGGCTCCACGACGCGATGGCCTTGGCGAGGGCGAATTTCTCGACCGCGGAAAAGGGTCCCTGGCGGTTTTCCGGTGCGCCGCGACGGTCCACGTAGAGGTGGTGCGACAGGGCATCGAACACGCCCTCGCGGGGGAGCTGGTCGAGCACGCCGGCGAGGGTGTGGTATTCGAAGTCGATCACCGCCGGACCCACCAGCGACAGGTTCAGCGCGCGGGCGCGTTCGGCCACCGGATCGAGCAGGCTTCGGTATTCGCGCACATCCCATACGCCCCACTTCACCCGGTTGATGGCGTGGCCGACCTCGACCGTATCGGCCAACCCGGCGAGTGCGGGCAGGTGTTGATCGAGGAACGTGCGCCACAAGGCGGGCTCGCGCACGGCGGCGCGGTCCTGCACCAAGGCGGCCATGACGCGGTGGCCGAGGGCATGCAGGCGGCGGGCCTCGGCGAGAGCGGCTGCGTTCACGGCATCGGGTTCGTGCCGGTACAGGCGCACCAGCACCGGGATGCGGCCGATGGCCTCCAGCCACGGGCGCTCCTGATCCTCGGCGCCGGGGGTGGTGCCGATGGCGATGCCGATCCGGTGTTCCAGGGCGACTTCGCGCCGGAAGGCGGTTTCGCGGAAGTCGCGGTAACGCGACCAGACCGGACCAAGGGCCTTGAACAGGCCGCGGGCCACCAGGACGTTGTTCGCGGCGGGATAATAGGCGTGGCGTTCGCGGCTGAGCATCGTACTCACCGCCTGCACCGACCGGTCGTCCCACACCCACAGTTCGCGGCCGTGCGGCACCTGCGGAAGCAACGCGTCTTTCTTGCGTTGCCGCGCCTCGCGGATCGGATGCCGGTAGCGGCGCGACGCGGTGTGCAGGGCAAAGCGGCGGCGGTAGCGGGCCTCGAGGTCGTTGAAGGCGCGCGGCGGATGCTGGTGGCGGAAGTACATGCACTTGAACACGCGGAAGAAGTCGGAGGGCAGGTCGATGCGCGACAGGTCGCGCGCGCGCTGGTCGAGGGTCAAGGCGTCGGCGATATGGGCACGGTTGAGGTCGATAAAGCGGACATCCTTCCAGGCATCGGGTCCGTCGCGGCGTACCAGGATGTTCTGGTTGCCAAGGTCGCGGTGGCAGACCCCGGCGTCGTGCAGATCGGCCACGGCAAAGGCCACCGTCTCCATCAGCGCCATGATCCGGCGGCAGAGGGGATCCTCACGGTACAGCCGGTTCAACTCGTCGCGAAAACTGGTGATCTCCTCCTCGTAGGCGCAGAGGTAATACGAGGCGAGCAGACGGCCTTGCTCCCAGCGGTCGAGATAAGCCACCGGCTTCGGGGTGCCCACGCCATGCTGGTCGAGGCGAACCGCGGTATCGAAGGACCGTTTGGCTTTTGATCCGCGGCGGGCGAAATCGCGGTCCCGCCACCACGATCCGCGCGCGAACGACTTGATGGCCACCGCGACGGGTTGCCCACCGAGGATGATGGTGTGGGTTGCAAGCGCATGGCGGCCAAGCGAGGCAAGACCATCGCCCCCGGCAAGCCAATCGCCAACCTGCTCCAGCGCGGCCTGCTCTTCCGGATTCCACGACCATCCGGCATAGAGGGCACCGGTCAAGGTTCCGGCATGATAGGGAATGACAGGCATGGGCAAACAGTACAAACCGGCCTCCGGCCAATCAACCCCGAAGACAAGGACGCCCCGGCCGGATGCGCCAGCGGCAAGCTCCGGAGGGTGACGTCTTCAATAAATGGCCTTGATGTCGGGATTGGCACAACGCTAGGGTGCGATGATCGACATGAAAATCAGCGGTTTTTCATTCTGCCGCAATGCGGCGAAACTGTATTACCCGGTGGCGGAATCCATCCGGTCGGTCCTGCCCATCTGCGACGAATTTATCGTGGCCGTCGGCAAGGGCGATCCCGACGACACCACCCGCGAGGTGATCGAGGCGATCGGCGATCCGAAGATCCGGATCATCGACACCGAATGGACCGACCGTGAAAAGCTGCAGGGCTGGATCCACAGCCAGCAGACCAACATCGCGCTGAATGCCTGCTCGGGCGATTGGTGCCTGTATGTCCAGTCGGATGAGGTCGTGCACGAAAAGGATCTCCCGCTGATCCAGCGGCGCGCCGAGGCGTTGATGGATGACCGCCGCGTCGAGGGACTGGCCTTCCGGTACCTTCACTTCTGGGGCGACTACGGCCACGTGCACCGAAGCCATGCCTGGTATCCGACCGAAATCCGCATGATCCGCAATGGCATGGGCATCCAGTCCTTCCGCTCGGCCCAGTCGTTCCGGCGCGAGGGCAAACGGTTGCGCGGGGTGGATATCGGGGCCGAGATGTTCCACTACGGTTGGGTGCGGCCGCCACGCCTGATGCGGGTGAAGAGCTACGAGATGATCCACACCCACCACGGCAAACAACGGGCCGAGGAACTGCACGGACAGTCCGCCGGCGTATTCAACTACGGATCGCTGGAACAGATTCCGCCTTTTGCCGGAACACATCCGGCGGTGATGAAGGAGTGGATTGCCCGGTTTGACTGGGGCGATCAACTCCAGTACACGGGACCCTCGCCGGTGCGCCACCGCCACGACCAGCCCAAGCAACGCATCCTGACCTGGATCGAACAAAACCTGTTGTTCGGCCGGATGCGCCTTGGCACCAAACCGTTCCGCCGGGTGTGGGGCGCCTGACACCCGCATCGCCGACCGGTACCCGGTGCCATCCCGAGGGTTCTCGACTTGGCATGCCCGCGGGCGTAAGGTTGGCGCCATGAATCCGATTATCCCCGACCTTCAATCCGCCATCCTGTGCGACGACGTGCGCCAGGAACGCAACGGCAAATTCATCCTCATCGGCCTGTTTGACGCGATCATGATCCCGCAACTACCCGTGCGGTATCCGAGGTTGTTCATGGTCTCCCGCTGGTGCAGCGGCGAAGGCGAGTTTTTCCAGCATTCGCGCATCCTCGTCCCGGACATGAGCACATCGCTGGTCGAGGGCCAGAAGATCCCGGTGCGGTTGCCCAACACCGAGGCCACCGCGACGAACGTCGAGGCGTTCCTCAACGTGGAGTTCCGCGAAGAGGGCCCCCACTGGGTGGAGATCCTGCTCGATGGCGACATCAAGATCCGCTATCCGCTGCGCGTATCCATCGTCAAACCGCCGCCGGGCGGCCAGCAACTCCAGGGCGAGCTGCCGGCGTAACCGCGGAGGCGGCGGACCGGGATCAGGGCGGAGGCGGGGCAAAGAGGTCCGCGCCGATCGTGCCTTCGAGTGCCTTCAGGCTGGCCGGCGTCTCGAGGTACAGCAACCGGTTGGTCACTTCCTTGAGCTGCTCGGCGATCTTCAGCCGCTCGGCCTCGGCCTCGTACTCGGAGAGCGTGAGGAAATTGTCGAGTTCGCGGGCGATGGTGCGGTTGACCGCCAATTCGCGTTCCTGCCGCTTGATCAGCCGCTGCTTGTACCACGGACTGGCCAGGATCGCCTCGCGGGTGAATTGGGCGCGGATCGACGGATCGTCCAATCCCTTCCCCTCGAAGTCGCCGCGGGCCATGATGTGCAGCAACGCCTTCAGCGGCGGCACGGCCAGGTCGATCGAGCCATCGAGGAAGTACTGCGCGGCTACCCACTGGTGGGCGGAGACGATGTTGTCCATCGAATCGACAAAGACTTCGAGGTCCTGCAACTCGGGCTTGAGCATGTCCGGCGTAAACACCATGTCGGGGGTGGTAAAGATGCGGCCGCCGTAGACCTGCATGAAGCGCGCGGTGATGCGGTAGCCGAGTCGGCTGGCCAGCACGGTCTTGCCGTTGTGCTCGAAATCGCGGCAGCGCTCGAGGCATCCCTTTTCGATCAGGTCGGCGGCGGTGCGCTCCTTCGGGCGCATGCGGCTCCAGATCTCGGGAACCACCAGGCTGACGTCATGATCAACGCGGTAGTTCGGGCCGACATAACCGGCGGCGGTGATGAAGGCATCGCACCCGCACAGGGCCAGCGACAGGAACGCGTTGTTCAGGTCGTGGATCGGCAGCAAGGCATTGAACGGGGCCTTGGTAAGCGCGCCTTCCGAACCGGCGCCGGTGGTCGACGGCGACTTGCCGGTGATGCTGGCGATGAACTCCATCAGCAGTTCGGGCAGTTCCATGTAGTGGACGGGGTTGAACACGCAGAGCGGGCGCACGCCGGTATCCGGCGGATTGTTGCGGCGGCCGGGCAGTACGGCATGAACCGGTGCAGGCACCGCCTTGTCGGTGGTCATGCGCCGGTACAGGCGCGCACCGACCTCGGCGAGATACCGCTGGCGCGGGTTCTCAAGGTCGGGCCGGATCTGGAGGTAGCGCGGATTCTTGGTCGGCTTGCCGTCCACGATACGCGGGTGCGCGGGCGAGACGATGAAGTCGGGATGGCTCTTCGCGAGGTGCTTGTGGAACATCCGCTGGACCGGATCCGAATACTGGCCGAACCGGATGGCATCCTCGACGATATCCATGGCCTGCTTGCGGTCGAGCGGTTCGTAGTTGCAGAAGAAGTTGCCGGGCTTGGCCATGTCGGCCTCGGTCTTGATGTCATACCCGCGCACGATGGCGTCATCGGGCCGCTGGAAGAACCGGGTCTCGCAGTTCACCACGAACTTCGCCGACGGGAAGCTGAATTCCGGATCGACCTTTTCGATCACGCTACGCGGAACGGTGACCGAGGCGGTGATGTCATCCTCGGTGGAGATTTTGTTCGAAGGAATGAAATCCTTGCGCACGCCGAAGATGCGCCACGAGCCGTCGCCGTTGTAGCCCACGCGCACGTTGCGGGTGTTGATCTTGTTCTTGCGGTAACGCAGCTCGTTGCCGGGATTGCCGTTGATCACATCCACGCTGAACCGGCTGCGCCAGTCATCGCCCCAGTCGGGTTTGTAGTAGCGCTTCACGACGAACACCAGATCCTTGATGTATTGCGGGATGCTGTGGAGCCACGCATTGTATGCGTCGGTGTAGACCTCGGACGGGGTGAGCAGTTTGATCACCGAGCCGAGGGTGCGCTCGGGGCTGAGCAGGGCGCGGCCCTTGCGGTTGGGCGGCGACGATTTGAACCGGTCAAAGTAGTCCTTCTTGATGATCTCCTCGACGAGGTCAAAATCCTTCTTCATGTCGGCCACGAAGACGGGCCCGTCGATCATCGCGTCGGAAATCGGCTTGGAGATCTCCGACTTGCCGCCACCCGAGACGGTGCAGGGCTTGTGGCAGAGCGTGCCCTCGGCGGGCTCCCCGTAGAGGCGCCAACGGCTGCCGCGGGCCGGTTTGAGCATGCCGATCTTGTACCCGGAGGGCAGGACGCATACCTGGTCCGGCAACAGCTTGATTTCCTGCTGCTTGCCGTTGCGCTTCCAGGAGACCGATTGGGTATCGAGCTTGATGTGGACGTTCTCGGGCACGTAGAGGATCGACGGATATTTCTTGTCGATGCCATAGCCCTCGGGCTTCACGTCCATGATGTCGGAGAACAGGCGGCTGATCTCGGCAAAGGTCTGGCCCTTCTCCGGGATCATGCTGTTCATGGAAAAATCCTCGCCCAGGTCATACCGCGGGAAGACAAAGGCGCCACCGGCGTGCTCCTCCTCGACGAGTCCGTAGAGGTTGGCGGCGTAGCTGATCTGGGTCTTCACTTCCTTTTTGCAGTAGCCGAAATAATTGTCGGCAATGACGGTGACGATCACACCGCGCTCATCGCGCGCAGTGATCTTGAAGGCCGAGCCATCGTTGTACAGCTCATCGGGCTTGTCCCAGCACATGGCATCGCGCTTCTGGCGTTCGGTGGCCTGGGCGCGGGGCGGCAGGCCGAGTTCCTTCTTGGTGAGCCGGGTCAGGTGGGGCGCGAGGATTACGCAACCGGTGTGGCCGCTCCAGTGCTCGGCATCCAGGGCGGCATTGTTCTCGGGCAGGTAGGGATCGCCGCCGTTCCCGAAGATGGACTCGATGAAATCCAGGTTGGCAATCATGCTGCCAGGTACGAAAAACCGGATCTCCATCCGCTTTTCCGGCGTGAAACCGGGAACCTCCGGGCAGACGATCGGGCGGAGCAGCAACGATACCAACGTCTCGGCCTTGGCCTCCTGCGCCTCCGTAAAGGGCAGGCGCTGCAACGAAGGCGGCGCGTTGATTGCGTGGTACAGCAAGCGACCAAAGACCTCCTTCGGCACCGCTTTTTTGTCGTCGGCTACCGGAAGACCACCTTCCGCCACATGGAATACACCCTGGGTGGTGCGACGGTCGTTCACCGGATTGTGCAACACGCCGTTGGCCAGGCGGTAACTGCGCATGATCTCGGAGGCATAGGCATCGGCGTTCGGCGGAAGGGACAACATCCGGGCCAGGCCGGGACGGTCGAGTACGAAGGTGCGGCCAGGCAAGCGGAACGGCATGTCCACATCGACTTCGCCGATGTAATCGTAGAGGAAATTCTGGATGCGGCGGTCGGCCGGGCAAAGGTAGTCGGACAGCAACCGCGACTGTTCTTGGTAGTTGGCCAGCAACGATTTGCTGAGGGCAATGAAGGGGAACTGCTCGGGCTGGCCAAAGATCGGGCAGCCCAGCGCAGCCAGCTTCAGGTTGATGTATTCGAGCAGGATCCGCTCGTCGGCGGACATCTTTTCCAAACAGTTCATGGGCGGTTTCCTCGTTTCACTGGGCCCCATCATACCGGGGCACCGGGTCAGGGCAATCGATTCCCTGTTCAATGTGTATTAGGCGACTATGGCAAAGCCCCGGCGTGACGGGTATCGGGGAAACCACGATTGGGGCCCCGGCTCGTCCATGGTTTGGGCGAGGCGGTAGCGCTAGGGAGCGGAGACGTCGGGCGGGGTCGTGCTTTTTTGCGGACGCACAGCCTCCCCCACCTTGCGGGCCGCTGCGGCAGGCAGGTTTTTGGTAACCTCGGACTCCCCGCCCCCAAAACTCATCTCGAACAAGCTGGAGGGCTGGCCAGCCGGGTCGCC
>CALBHI010000484.1 GCA_937894535.1 uncultured Verrucomicrobiota bacterium | reverse complement strand
GATGGTGATGGTCGCGTGCGACGTGCCGGCGGCGATGCCGGCGACGAGCTGGACGGAGGCGGTGTGGACGTTACCGGCGGCAGCCCCGGCGGTGCCGGACACATTGCTGACGATCAGCCACGAGGCATTGGTGGTGAGGTTGTAGGTCATCGTGCCGAGGCCGACGTTGGTGATGCCGAAGGCCTGGAACGACGGGGACGGCAGCGAACCGAGCACCGAGGAGAAGGCCAGCGTGGTCGGGAAGTTCGAGATCATGCTGCCCGCACCGGTGCCCTGGATGTCGAAGTTGTAGGGCGACTTGCCGGTGCTGGAGGTGTTGGTGAAGCTGATGTTCGCGGAACGCAGGCCCAGCACCGAGGGATCAAAGGTGATCTGGAAGGTGGTTGATCCGCTGGCCGCGATGGTCGCTGCGGGTTGCGTGGTCACGGTGAAGTCCGCGGCATGGGTGCCGCCGATCGACACGTTGCCGATGCCGATCTCGCGGTTGCCGGTGTTGGTGATGGTATAGGTGCGGACGAGCGAGTCGCCGCTCACGCCGACGGAGCCGAAGTCGGTGTGGTCGCCGGTCGACGGCGTGGCATCGCCGTCGGCGATGATCGTTGCATTGCCGAGCACATCGATGTTGCGGGTCACGCCGGTGCCCTGGATGGTGAAGGTGTAGGGAGTCTTGCCGGTGACGGTGTTGGTGAAGGTCAGGGTGGTGCTGCGGGTGCCATCGGCCGAAGGATCAAAGGTGATCTGGATGTTGGTGGTACCGCCGGCGGCGAGGGTATCAGGCAGTTGGTTCACCACGGTGAAGTCACCGGCATTGCCGCCGGAGAAGGAGATGGTGCCGAGGCCGACCGAAGCGACACCGGCGTTGGTGAAGGTGTAGGTGCGGGTCAGGGTGCCGCCGGTGGTGAGCACGTCGCCAAAGTCGGTGTGGTCGGTCAGCGACGGCGTGGTGTCGCCGCTGACGATGGCCGCGCCGTTGCCGCGGGCTTCGATGTCGGGTCCGCCCGCCGGGGTGAACGAGAGGAAGAGGTCACCGCCGCTGTTGGTCACGGCGAAGGTACCGCCACCCAACGAGGGAAAGCTGCTATCGACTTCGACGGCAAACCGGTCGCTCGCGAAGCTCACCATGGTGCCGCCATCGGCGAACAACCACGAGTAGGACTGGGTGTTATCCCAGCCGGTCGGGTTACCGGTCACGCGGATGGTGAACTTGTTGCCGGAGGTCGCGCCGATGGTGATGGTACCACCGCCGCTGTTGACGAGGAAGCGGTCCCACTGCGAACCGCCGGAGCCGGTGACGTTGTTGATGTCGAAGATCATCTTGCCGTTCTGGCCGAGGTTCAACGATACGGCGAGGATCGAGCTGACCAGGTTGGTGCCGTTGCCGCCGGGATCGGCGAGGCCGTTGACGGTCAGACTGCCGAAGCCGGTGCCGCTGTTGCTGCGCAGCGTGCCGCCGGTGGAGATGGTCACGGCGGAGTTCAGCAGCGAGCCCGAAAGGTATAGTGTTCCTTCTTCGATGGTAGTTGCGCCGGTGTAGGTGCTGGCCGCACCGTTGGTGAGGGTGCCCGAACCACGTTTGGTGATACCGCCGCCGGTGCCGGAGACCACGCCCATGAAGCCGACGCTGGCCGAGTTGGTGATGATACGAACGGAGCCGCCGAGGTCCACCGTGCCGCTGAACGAAAGGTTGCCGCCGCTGTTTTCGGCGAGGCCGATGTTGCCGCCGATCACCACGTTCTTGGCGATGGAGCGGCCGGCGCTGCCGTCGCTGCTCAGCTTGGTGCCGCCGTTCAGGGTCAGGGTGCCACCGGCGACGAGGCCGGAGCCGGAGGCATTCGGGCCGATGCGCAGTTCGCCGCCGTTGACGGTGATGCTTCCGGTCAGGTCGCTGCTGGGCCGCAAGGTGAACGTGCCGGTGCCGTTCTTCACGATCGCACCGGAGCCGGTGGTCAGGGTCGCGTTGCTGATCGAGGAGCCGGAGGCCATGGTAATCGAGCTGCTGTGATCCAGGGTCAGGGTGCGGTTCGACAGGTTGAGGAAACCGGCGAGGTTCAGCGTGCCGGCCGAACTGGAGAAGGTGGCGTGGTCATCGAGGTTGATGTTGCCGCGCAGGGTGGAGGTGCCGGTGGCGACATGGCGCAGCGCGCCGCCGTTGGTCACGCCGGAGCCGGCGAGGGTGAAGTTCTCGGCGGGGAAACCGCTCGACACCGCCCACTCAACCGCGCCGCCGCTGCGCACGAAGGTACCGCCGGCGGTGGTGCCGAGGCCGTTGGTGTGGGTCACGCGCAGGATGCCGTTGCTGACGATGGCGACGCCGGTGAAGGTGTTGTTGCCGGAGACGATGTTGGTGCCGGAACCGGTCTTGGTGAACTGGCCGGAGCCGCCGATCGCGCCGCTCAGGGTCAACTGGCCGGCGCCACCGATCGCGCTGTCGGAATTCAGGGTCACCGCAGCGCTCAGGGTTGCGGCGGCGGTGGTCAGGTCGTTGTAGACGGCACCGGTGCCGCTCACGCCGTGGCCGTTCAGGACCAGGGGTTCACCGGAGGTCACACCGCGTACTTCGAGGGCGCCGCCGGAGATGACCGTGGTGTCACCGGCCGAGGTGCCGAGGCCGTCGTTGGCGGTGATGACGACGACGCCGTTGCTGATGTGGGTCTTGCCGGAATAGGTATTGTTCGCGGAAAGCTCCAGGGTGCCGGAGCCGAGCTTGGTGATGACCGGCGTACCGCTGATCACGTTGCTGACGATCAGGCTGCCGCCATCGGAGCGGATCACCGTGTCCTGGTTCACCTCGATGCGGCCGGGGATGGTCACGTTGCCGGATCCGGACGTCTTGCGGATCGCGCCGGAGCCGTTGGTGCCGGAGCCGTAGACGAACCAGGTATTGGTGCGGAGGATTTCGCCGCCGGAATAGCTCAGCTCCACGATGGCATTCGTACCGACACTGATCGAACGGCCGTTGCCCATGGCGTTCGTGTTGCCGCCGAGGCGGATGGTGCCTTTCTCCGCCCACAGGTCGCCGGTGATGGTGTTGTTGTTGGTGACGATCACCAGCGTGTTCGCCTTCACGGCGAGGCCGCCGTCGCCGCCATCGCGGTTCAACACACCGTTCAGGTTCAGGGTATGCCAGCCATCGCCCCAGACCTCGAGGAAGTTCGCCTTGAAGAAGATCGACCCGTTGAAGGTCAGGTTGCCGCTGTTCAGGCGGAAGTGGATGGGGTTCGCATTAAACGCGATCGACGAGTTCCAGGTGTGGTTCGCGGTACTGTTGTTGGTGATACCGTTGTTCGCGCTGCGCAGGTCCAACCCGTTCGACCCCATGGTGCGGGCGGTGGTGGCACCGGCGGCGAAGTTCACCGCGTTCGCGTCGTACCAGCGGCCATTCAGGGTCATGGTCGTTTGATGGTTGTTGCTAAAACGAAGATGACGCGCGCCAAAGCAATCGGGTTCGTTGCGGGCGCGGTTCGGCGACCATCCGTCATACCACCACTGCGAGGCAGGCTCGCCGATTTCAGCGCAATCGCCGTTATCCCAGTTGCCGTTGGCCGCATTATCGCGCCAATCCACCAGCGTCGCGTGGACAGGCCCCGCCATCAGGCTGAAACAAACCAACGCCACCCACCACGAGGGGGCATGGCGCGTTCGATCAACCGGACGCGGAGTCCCGTTGCGATGGAGCGGTACGCGAGCCAACACCCGCGCGATGTATTGAAGCGATGAACTCATAATCTTTTTCTTTAGGACGCCCTCATCCCTCACACTCAGTAAACCGAGCCATCACAGAGCAACTGACCCACTGGTCCACGCAGCCTGTTGCGTCGACCGACAGCTGTGGCTTTGGCTAAAAAAATACTGAACCCAACGCAAAAGGATAATGCATCGAGCGCCGCGTGTTAAGCTAATAATAGCCGGGGGTGAGACGGCTGTTGGTTTAGCGTTTTAGCGGCGCAAGGGCAGGTTCGGGTGGTCTGATGCCGAAACGGGCAAGGTGGTCGAGGAATTGTTGGGTGGTGACCTCGTCACCGGCATCCATCAAGGCGGCCAAACCGATCTGAGCGGGTTCCAGGGCTTGCTCGAGCTGCCCGTTCGCGGCCAACGCCAGGGCATGAGCGGCCTTAAAGCGTTGAAAATCAGGAACTAGTATCAAGAGTCGGCGCGTCATGTGAAGGGATTCGGCCCGTTCCGCCGGGGTGGCGGTGTCCGATGTGGCCATCATCCAGGCCAGGTTGTTCAGGACCACCGGGTCGTTGGGGTCGATGGCCACGCACTCCTTAAACCGTTCCATGGCAAGACGTTCCTCGCCCTGCAACATGTACACGGTACCCAGGTTGACCAGGAGGTTGTAATGCCCCGGAATAAGCTGGTAGGCGCGTTCGAGTTCGTGGCGGGCCTGCTCAAGCCGGTGGGTTCGGGCATAGAGCTCGCCCCGGATGATCATGGGCAGGGGCGAATCTTTTGCATCATCCTTGATCATAGCCAGTTGCTCTTCCGCCAACACGAACATGCGCATCGCCATGTAGGCCTGAGCCAGGGCGATGCGGGCGTTGGCATAGGTGGGTAGTTCGTCCAACCCCCGCCGAAAGGCTTCCACAGCGGCGTGGTGGGCGCGCACATCGAGAAAATGACGTCCGGCGACGGCATGGAGCATCGGATCCCGACGGCCGAGGGCCGCAGCAGTTAGGTAGCGGGATTGAATGTTCGTAAACGTTTGTTGAGCGCGTATTTGCGTGGTTAAACCGGCGAGGTGCGCGGTGATCTCGTCGCGGCGCTGGGCGAATTCGGGCTGGTGGGCGAATACCCCGAGGCTCAGCAATTCGCGCACGGAACGCCAGATGATGGCCTCATCCATGGCGGTGAACAAGGTCTGCTCGGCGAGCAGGGCGTCGCCTGGCGCAGGGTCGGCGTCAGCTGGTGGCGGAGCGATACGACCTTCCCAGCTGCCGAGGGCTTCGGCCAGGCGGGCCGTCACCCAGGCGCGACCGGCAAAGGTAACGTGCACGTGTTCGCAGAAATAGTCCCGGTCGGTGATGAACAGCGGGTTGTCTTCGTGCAGCATCCGGTCCAGGTCGATGACCTGGAGGTCCTGCGCGGGTTCTCCCTGGTCAAGCCGGAGCAGGGCATCGCGGATCCGGTGGTCGGCGCGAAAACGGATTTCGTCGAGGGCGAGGGCCTTGCGGTACAGCGGCCAAGCTCCGACCGGGTCACCGGCCTGGTGGCGCATGCGGGCCATCCGGTACACCTGCCACGCGCTGGTGAGTTGGTCGTGGTGACCCTGCGCCCACTGCGCTTCCGCCTGTTCATCGGTCAAGGTGGCCTCCGCGGAGGCGAGCGGAGGCCAGTCGGTCAGGTTGACCGGGGGTACGGCGACGAGCACGCGGACGCCTCGCCGGGTGGCCGCGCGCACGAGGTCGCGGAAATTCGCTTCGGCATGGCGGGCCATCGCGGCCAGCCGCGGATCCTGGTCAGCCAGCCGCACGCTGGAGAATTCCTCAAGTCCCGACCAGCGGGGCAGCCCCTGGCCCCCGCGGCGAATCCGATGGGCCACGTCGGACAACGCCTGGCCCACCCGGGTATTGCGCGCCCACAGGTTGAAGCGGATCAGCGGGAGCGAGGCCTGGAAGCGGCCAAAGACCGATGCCGGGCCGTAGGGGCCGATGGCCTCGTTGTGGCCGGCCAGCAGGATCAGCACATCGGGATCGAGTTGCAGCACTTCATGCGCCATCCGGCGGAGGATGTGGGAATTAACCGCGACCATGGTGGCATTCACCACCTCGAGGGGTTGATCCGGAAACCGGTTGAGCCATTGGTGCTCAAGCAGGCGGGCGAGGTTAAACTCATCGTGCGGGAATCCGGCGGCCGCCGATTCGCCGAGCAGCACAACCCGCCGCACGCCCGGGGTACGTTCCTGGCGCACCCACAGCGGGCTGGGCATCGGGATATCGACCCGGTCGAGAAACAAACGTCCGTAGGCCGGATTGCTGCGCAGGAAGGTCTCGCCGCCGCGCTCCTCCTCCAGCAAGTACCGCACCGGCGTGAACCAGCCGCCCAGGGCGAGGACCCCCTCCGCCAGGATCAGCACAAGCAGCGGGGCGGCCACGGCAAGGATCGTTTTCTTTATGATGTTGGATGCCATACACCGCTTTCGGTTGACGGTACGATGACATCCGCACCTCCGGTTGCCAATCATCAACACGGCGGGTTGCCGCCGTGCCGGATGAACGGCCGGGGTGTCGGATTGACACCTACGCGCCCGCCTCTTTACGCAACGCGTCGCGCCTACTACCATGCCGGCATGCTTTGTTACCTGGGACACGGCCAGCGTCGGTTCGGTATCCATCCGATGTATGTGCACCATCGCACCAAGTGGGAATTTTTCGCCGTGGTGAAGGGATCCTGTGCGCTGGTGCGGGAGGACAACCGGCCGGAGGCGTTTCATGCGCGGCGACTCTGGCTCATCTCGCCGGCCCTGGCACACGGGTGGTCCGGCCGGGGCACCGATGGTTGCACGGTCGCGGTTTTCCACTTTTCACGCGTGCCGCGGATGGTGGAACGGATGGCCGAACACAGCGGCGTGGTGGAGGTTGACCTATCCGCCGGCCAGGCCCGCCGGGTCGTGCAACTCGCCAACCAGCTACAACCCCATTACGAGCGGATCACCGCGCGCAGCCTGTTGCTGTTCGAACAGGCTCTGCTTGAATTGTCGTTGCTGCTTCCGGCCGACGACACCTTTGCACCGGCGGAAGAGTCGCGCATGGATTTCGCCGCCCGCAAGGTGGAGGCCGCCATCACTTGGTACCTGGAGAACTTGGCTCACCTGCCCACACTGGACGAGGTTGCTTCGTCCGTTTCCATCTCAGCGCGGCACCTGCGACGCTTGTTCGTTGACGTGAAGCAGCAAGCGCCCACCGCCTTTTTCCGGGAGTTGCGGTTGCAACGCGCGCTGGATCTGCTGGAACGTGGACATGAAAAACAGACGGCGATTGTCCGCGCATGCGGCTTCTCCTCGGCCAGCGACTTTTGCCGCGTCTTCAAGGCGCACCACGGCCTATCGCCCTCCGCATGGCGACAACGGGCGGCGGGTCGGGGAACGCGCACCCGGTAACAACACCGACTGGTTGGGGATTCACCGGGATCCGCGCACCGGTGTGGAACGAAGAAGAACGCCGGGCCGGGTGCTGGCGCCGGCCAAGCCGGACGCGTGCGCCCGCCGAACCCGGAGGCCTACAGCGCGGACTCGGGATTCCAGAGGAGTGTCTTCCCGCCGGAGGCCACGCGGTTGGTGACCGACAACACGCTGCCATCGGCAAACAGAACATTCGCGTTGTTGGTGCGGCCATGGCGGAACAGGAGGTCGCTCTGTCCACCATAGGCGGTGGGGGTTTTGGCATCGAACAGCACCACGAAGCGCGTTGGTTGCGCGAGGTGTGATCGCCGGAGTTCAGGAACGCCGATGGGGCCGGTGGTGCGGTTGGCGACGTAGATCAGATTGTTCATGGCATACCCGACCTTCACCGGGGCGTTGGCCGGGAAATCGGCGGCGGTCGAACTCGGGCAGGAGTAGATGCTGCCGTCGCTGGGACGGGGTGATGTCCCTCCGGGTAACCACCGCGCGGACTGTCCTACATACTCGGCCACCGTGGCATACCAGTTGGTGGTGGGAAACAAACCGCTGTTGTCCCCCTGAAACCCGGAAACCGCTCCGCCCCATTCGCGCAACTGGGCGAGGCACTTGACCGCGTTGGCTTTTTGCCGCGCGCCGGTGATGGTCGGCACAACCAAGGCCAACAGGATGCCGAGGATGGTAATCACCACCAACAACTCGATCAGGGTAAATCCGCGTTTGATCATCAAGGCCATAAGGTCGTTCCCATACCAACACCTTACGCGCTGCACGAATCTGCGGCAAGGGTGAACTAAAAGCGTTTTACCGAAGGCGGGATCAGCCGGGGGATGCCTGGTCGGCGAGGGCTTGGGCGGCCATGGAGATTTCCGCAGCGGCGAAGGCGTGGTCCTGGGTCATCGCGGTTTCGGTGCGGTTCAGGACATCGAGCAGCAAGCGGCCGAAAAACGGGAAGCCGACCTGGCCGGCCACGTCGAAACGCCGCTCGCCGTGGCGGTCGACGAGGTACACCTGATCGCCCATGCGGTCGGTGGCGATGTCGACATATTTCCTAAGCTCGAGGTACCCGTCGGTACCCTGGATGAGGGTGCGGCCGTCGCCCCAGGTACGCAGGCCATCGGGGGTGAACCAATCAACGCGGAAATAAAACGAGGCCCCGTTGTCGCCGACGACCATGGCCTCGCCGAAATCCTCGAGGCCGGGGTGTTCGGGATGATGGTGGTTGGCGACGCGGGCGGCGGTGACCTGGCCGCGGGTGGCCCCGCTGTAGTAGAGGAATTGTTCGCACTGGTGGCTGCCGATGTCGGTAAGGATTCCGCCGTAGCGCGCCTTGTCGAAGAACCAGGCCGGGCGCGACGGGGCGTTGAGGCGGTGCGGGCCGAGGCCGAGCACGTGGATCACCCGGCCGATCGCGCCCTGGGCGATCAGGTCACCGGCGAACACCGCCGCTTCGTTGTGCAGCCGTTCGCTGTAATACACCATGTATTTGCGGCCGGTGGCGGCGACGGCGCGGCGCACCTCGGCGAGTTCGTCGAGGGTGGTGAACGGCGATTTGTCGGTGAAGTAATCCTTGCCGGCGGCGATGACCTGCAACCCAAGCGGAGCACGTTCGCTCGGCACGGCGGCGGAGGCGACGAGCCGCACGTCGGGATCACCGAGGACTTCATCGAGCGAACGCGCCACCTGCACCTCGGGATACGTGCGCTGGAACGCGGCGACTTTCCCCGGGTCGGGATCGTATACCCAGCGCAGGGTGCCGCCGGCCTCGCGCAGGCCGTTGGTCTGGCCGTAGATGTGGCCGTGGTCGAGGGCGACAGCGGCGAACACGCAGTCGCCGGGGGCGCACACCGGCGCGGGTTTGCCGCGCGGTGCGTAGGTCATGCCGTCGGGGTGCGCGGTCACCGGAATGATCCCGTCATGTCGGCGGCATCGGCGGGCCGCACGGATTTTTTCGCCGTGGATGCGGCGATGCGCGCCTCGAGTTGGCGGGCGAACAAGGCGGCGTCGAGGGGCAACGCGACACGGCGGCCTTCCCAGGCCGACAGCAGCATGGCATTGGCGAGTTCGACCGAGGCGAGGCCTTCCCGGGCCGGGGCGATGAGTTCCTCCTCGCCGCGAATGGCCGCGGTGATGTTGCGGAGGATGCCAAGGTGTTGCGGTCCGTGGTCGAGACCTTCGAAGACCTCGACCTGCAGCTTCGGCGCGGCAAACAGCTCCGGGGTGGTTCGGGAAAACTCCGACATCGGGGTCTCGTTGCGGTGGAACACCAACCGGTCGTGCTCGAGCACCAGGCGTCCGTTCTCCGCGGCGATCTCGAGCCGGTTGGTGCCGGGGGCCTCGCCGGTGCCGGTGATGAAGACGCCGTGGGTACCGCCGGACCATTCGAGGTAGGCGGTCACATCGTCCTCGACTTCGATGTCGTGATAACGGCCAAACGAGCAGAACCCGGTCACCGCCGTGGGCATGCCGAACAGCCAGCAGAGCATGTCGAGTTGGTGCGGGGCCTGGTTGAGCAAGACGCCCCCGCCCTCCCCGGCCCAGGTGGCGCGCCAGGCGCTCGACTGGTAATATGCGTGGGTGCGGAACCAGTGGGTGCTGGTCCAGTGGATGCGCCGGATGGCGCCGAGCGAGCCGTCGCGGATCAGGGAGCGGATCTTCAGAAAAAAACCGTCGGTGCGCTGGTTGAACATCGCGGCGAACACGCGGTCGGGGCGGCGGTGCGCGGCGATCAGGCGCTCGGCATCGCGTTTGTGCACGGAGATGGGTTTGTCCACCAGTACATGCAGTCCGGCCTCGAGCGCGGCGATCCCGAGGTCGGTGTGGGCGTAGTGCGGGGTGGCGATAATAACGGCATCAAGTCCGGGCGCGGCGATCAGGGCCTCGCCGTCGTCGAACGCGCGGGCGGCGGGCCAGCGGGCCAGGCGTTCGAAACGCGGATCGGCGACCGCGGCGAGGATCGCGCCGGGCACCTCGCCGGCGGCCAGGCGGTCGGCATAGGACGCACCCATGTTGCCGAGACCGATGATGCCGATACGGAGAGGTTCCATGGGCGCAGTCTCGCTGATCGGCGCGGATCAGGCAAGCGCGGGTGTGCGTTTGGCCAGCAACGCGGTCACCGCCATGAACAGCAGTTCGAATCCGATGCTGAGCCACATGCCGCGGGCGAGTCCGGAGGTGAAGCCGTAGGAATGCAGGCCGACGCCGAGCAGGTTCACCCCGAGCCAGGCAAAGATCACGATGATCACCCCGAACACGCTGCCGTGGGCCATGCCGCGGGGGCCGATCATGTTGGCCAACCGGGCGTGGAACAGGATGGCACACCACAGGACGATCAGCAGCGCGCCGTTTTCCTTCGGATCCCAGCCCCAGAAGCGGCCCCACG
>CALBHI010000483.1 GCA_937894535.1 uncultured Verrucomicrobiota bacterium | reverse complement strand
AGCAGCAACGAGAAACTGCGCCCGTACAGCGAACCCAGCCAAATCATGACGTACAGGAAGGGTATGGTGCTCCAGATCTCGATCAACCGCTGCGCCACCAGATCCACCCGGCCACCGAAATATCCCTGCATGGCCCCCATCAAGGAACCAAATGCCATCGAAAACACGACCAGCAGCAGCCCGAACGTCATCGAAGTGCGCAATCCGTACAGGATGCGCGCGAAGACATCACGTCCCGCGTTGTCGAGACCGAGCCAGTGGCGCGCATTCGGGCGGAATGGCCACTGCACATCGTTGCGCCGGACATCAACGGCGAAGGCCGCGCCCGCCAGTTCTTCACTGCGCGGGACCAACACCCCATCGAAAGCCTGCCGCGCCAGACCGGCAAGCCGTTCCCGCTCCTCCCCGGACAAGCCCTCCCACCAGTCACCTTTTCCGGAGCCCGCCACCAGCGATAGATCACGCGCAAATACCAGGCTGCGGGCCGATTCCTGATGTGTAAGCATTTCGCGGAAGGTCATGCGGATGTCGCGCGGTGGCTGACTGCGCGGGGTATAGGCTGCCACGCTGACTTCCGCAACCCGTCCATGCTGGTTGGTCACCACCGAACGGACCGCAGCTTGAGCCAGGTTGGCGAACCGTCCGGCGATACCGTCACGCAGCGAAGCCGGAAAGCCCCATTCATCGGCCAGAAGCTGATCCCCGTGACCCGAGAGGAATAAACCTGCCGCCTGAGCGCGCACCACCGCCCCCGTCGCATCAAGCTGGACCGTGCCCACACGTGGCTGGTTGCGGAGCGACAACGTCACCCGCTCCTCGCCCCTCAGTGATTCCGGATTGATGATTTCGTTCGGTCCATACGGTACGGGCGGGAAGATCATCCAATTGCCCGAATCCGGGGTGAAGCTCGGTGATGCCGCGAGCCGTTTGTAGTTTGCACGGGTCATGACCCCATTCCCGGCAAACGTATCCTCCGGATAGAAAAACCACACCGGGAAGTACCATTCCCCCCGATGTTTCACCACCAGCGGACGGTCGTTGCAAAGCAACTCGGCACTCAGGCTAAGCACATACAAGGCGATAAGCAGGATGAGGGATAGAAAGCCGCGCCGGTTGCGGCGAAACCTCGCCCACCGTTGGCGAACCACCGGATTCGGCACCCGGGTGGGCATTGGCATCGTGGAGGAGGCAGGCATGGTTTATTTTCGGAAGTTGATGCGCGGATCAATCAGTACGTAACACAAATCGGATACCACATTCCCCAGCAATCCCAGCAAGGCGGTGATGGATACCGCGCCCAGGAAAACCGGGTAGTCACGACCAACCATCGATTCAAGGCTTAACCGTCCCATGCCGGGAATCTCGAACACCGTTTCGATGACGACCGATCCGGCGAACATCAGGGTCAGTACCGAACCGAATCCGGTGGCAATGGGGATCAGGGCATTGCGAAAGGCGTGTCCCCATACCGCCCGGCGGAAACTGCCACCGCGCGCCAGCACGGTGCGGATGTAGTCACTGCCGATCTGATCGAGCAACGCGTTTTTCATCAGCACGGTCAGCACGGCGAAGTTTCCGGCCACGTAACAGACCAAGGGCAGGAACATATGCTGGACACGGTCGGCGAATTTCTCCCCCCATCCCATCGCGGCAAAATGGTCCGACTCGAATCCCGCAACTGGAAACCAGGACCAGAAATGATCCACCGTCCCGCAGAACAACATTTTCAACAGCATGCCGAGGGCGAAGGCCGGCATGGCGTAACCGGCAAAGACCATCGCGCTGGAGATGACATCAAAGGTACTGCCTTGCCGGAGCGCCTTGGCAATGCCGAGGGGAATACACACCAGGTAGGTCAGGACAAATCCGGTGATACCAAAGATCAGGGACACCTCGAACCGTTGGCTGATCACCTGCCATGCGGTTTTGTCCGGGTACTTGTAGGAGGGTGTGTTCAAGCCCAGCCGGTCATGCACCAGCCAACGCAGGTAGCGTTCCCACAATGGCCGGTCAAAGCCAAAATGCTTCTCGAGCTGGGCCCGGTATTCGGCCGTGACCGACGTGACCTGGCCACCCTGCGCGGGCCGTGACTCCCCCTCGCCCATGCCACGCATCCGCACCATCATCTGCTCAACCGGTCCGCCCGGCACCAACTGGACCATGCCGAAACATACCAAGGTGATTCCGATGAAGGTCGGAATGATCAGCAGCAGGCGCCGGATGAAATAGTCGGTGCGTTCCAAAGGACCTCGTCAAGGATGGCGCGGAAACTTGGAGAAGTCCGGTTTGCGCTTTTCGACAAAGGCTTTTTTGCCTTCCTGCGCCTCTTCGGACATGTAGTACAGCAAGGTGGCGTTGCCGGCCAGTTCCTGCAAGCCGGTCTGGCCATCGCAGTCGGCATTCAAGGCAGCCTTGAGACAACGCAGGGCCAGCGGCGATTTCTCAAGGATCTCCCGACACCACTGCACCGTCTCCTCCTCGAGCCGGGCCAGCGGCACCACGGTGTTGACCAGGCCCATCGCCAGCGCTTCCTGGGCGTTATACTGGCGGCACAGGAACCAGATCTCGCGGGCCTTTTTCTGACCGACCAGGCGGCTCAGGTAGGATGAGCCGAAACCACCGTCGAAGGATCCCACCTTCGGGCCGGTCTGCCCGAAAATGGCGTTGTCGGCGGCAATGGTCAGGTCACACACGACATGCAGGACATGGCCGCCGCCAATGGCGTACCCCGCCACCATCGCAATCACCGGTTTGGGACAGGTACGGATTTGCCGCTGGAAATCGAGGACATTCAGGCGATTGACCCCGGTCCCATCATCGTAGCCGGCATCCCCGCGGATCTTCTGGTCACCGCCCGAACAAAAAGCCTTTTCGCCTTTGCCGGTGAGGATAATCACCCCGATACCGGCATCCTCGCGGGCATCCTCAAGTGCTTTCATCATTTCCTGCACGGTCAGCGGCCGGAACGCATTCCGGACTTCAGGCCGGTTGATGGTGATCTTGGCGATTCCCTCCGCCTTCTCGTACGTAATGTCGGTATAGGTGCCCGCCTGTTGCCAGTTTACAGTACTCATGTTGTCCTCGTTTCCCGTCGTTCCACGGATGATAAAAACTGCCCGATACTATGGCCCAACTCCAGCGGCCGCTCAAGATGAACCGTGTGGCCGGCGTCCGCAATGATGCGGCGCTCGATCGAGCCATTTCGCTCCGCCATCCGTTCGCCCACGGCGACGTAGCTCGGATCCAACGACCCGCTGATGTGACAAACCGGAACGCGAAGTTGCTCAAGCCGCCCCCACTGCGCAGGCATCATGCCCTGTCCCCACAGGACCAGGGCATCCGCGGTGAGCGGTGAACACGCCGCGCTTCGCTGTTCGATCAAGGTCGCCAACAGGTCAGGCCGACGCGCGAGCGAGGCAAATACCGGCTGCTCATACCAGGCCGTCACGGTATCCCTACCCGGCTGCTCGCGAAACCGGTTGGCCCAAGCGAAGTCCTGGCTGCGGCGGGATTGCCGCGCCTCGGCTCCCTCCACCCCCGGCGAAGCGGCAATCAGGGTGAGCGAGGCGATATGCTCCGGAAACACCTGGGCCACCGCCAGCGCCAACCGACCACCCATCGAGTACCCGGCTACATGCCACTGCGACAATCCCAGGCTGACCCGCAGCCGTTCCAGTCCGGTCAGCACATCGGGAAACTCGGGCAACGCATCACCGTCCATGTTTTCGCCATGTCCGGGCAAGTCCACGGATATCCAGGAACGTCCCTCGGGCAATGCCGACACCACCTTGTTCCAGTCGCCTCGATGCCCAAGCCATCCGTGAAGAAACAGGACCGGCGCGCCGCTTGTGCCCCCGCGCGACACCGGCCAGGTGGTTGGATCATCAAGCATGATCGATCACCGCGGCAAGACGGGCCTGGATACGCCGGTGTTCTCGCCGATTGGCCGCTCGTTCCGTGTTCACCTCGATGACACACGATGCACCGCAGCAGACCTGTTCGTGGTAGATCTCCCGAAACGCCGTCGCCGTTTCGGGATGATAATACGGCAGATCGTACATCGCGGCGGCATGGCGGAACGAGCGACCGTGTGGCGTTCCAAAACAGGTTTCGAAATGGCGCGGTGACTTCGAAACCGGCAGGAACGAAAAGATACCGCCACCATCGTTGTTGATGACCACCACCACCACGGGCACGCCAGCCTGGGCGATCAACCCGAGGCTGTTGAGGTCATGCAACAGGGCCACATCGCCGATCACCAGGGTAACCGGTGCCGCATGGCCCATCGCGAATCCACAGGCCGTGGCCACATTGCCGTCGATCCCGCTCACCCCCCGGTTCGCGACCACCTCGGGAGGAACACGCCGCGTCAGTCCATACATGTCGAGGTCCCGCACCGGCATGCTGCTGGCCACAAAAAGACCGTGGCCGGGCGGAATAAGATCCGACACGGCGGCCGCCACGGCGGGTTCCGTCAAACCGTCCGACTCGGCCAACTCCTGCCGCCATGCCGTTTCGAGTCGACGGTTCAGTGTCGTCCACCGCTTGCGCCACGAGGCCGGCGCTTTTTCACCCTTCGAGGCCGCGATCAAGACGTCCATGGTCGTCGACGGTGAAGCGACCCACCGATCCGTCACGACGCCATCAGGATCCAACCGATCCGGTTGCTCCGACAGGTGCAGATACGGCACCTGGGCCTCGGCCAGCCACGCGGTCAGCCGTTTGGACGCTAGGCGTCCTCCGACATGGAGGATGCAGGCGGGCCGAAGTTCGCCCTTCGCTTTTCCGCTGAGCAGAAGTTGGTCGATCATGGTCACCCCCCCGGCCCCCTTCCCCATCAGGC
>CALBHI010000482.1 GCA_937894535.1 uncultured Verrucomicrobiota bacterium | reverse complement strand
CAAAGCCGGCAAGGCGCTTCGCCACCAACTGGCCAATCGCGCCAAGCCCGACGATGCCCACGGTCTTACCGCTGATTTCCTTGCCCATGAACAGGTTCTTCTCCCATTTGCCCGCGCGGGTCGAGGCGTCGGCGGGAATCAGGTGGCGGGCATCCGCCAGCATCAATGCGACGACTTCCTCGGCGACGGCGTTCGCATTCGCGCCGGGCGTGGTCATCACGTCGATGCCTTTCTTGCGGGCATACTTCGTATTGATGTTGTCGTAGCCGGAGCCCGCCCGGATGATCACCTTCAACGAGGGCAACTGGTCAATCACCTCGGGTGTAACCTTCTCGCTGCGCACGATCAGCGCATAGGCGTCAGTATGCAGCTGGAGGAATCCATGCAAATCCTTGGCTTCTTCCAACACGACGTGGTAACGACCGGTCGCCTCGAGGGTCTCCTTGACGATCTTGTTCAGCTTGGTCGGGATGATCACTTTTTTCATGGAAGCGCGAATCCTTATGTCATGCCTGTGGCACGGGGTTGAAATACGAGCGTTACAGGATAGGATCAAACCTCCACCGAATCAAGCCGTTCAGTGCAATGGGGCTGCCTTTACCGCTTGACCGCCCCCCCGGCGCTACCTATCGTTCCCAACCATGTTGCGTACCATTCAACCCTTTCCTCGCCTGCTCTTGATGTCGGTGCTGCTGGTCGTTGCCCATACTGCGATGGCCAAGTCCGAACCGTACGAGGAATCGGGTAAAAAGCACTCCTGGTTCAGCTTTAACCGGCCTGCCAAGGACAACCCGAAGGACCAGCTGGCTCACGCCCGCGAACTGGCCCGGCAAGAGCAGTTGCGCAAAGCCGGTCGCGCCTTTCGCGCCCTGGTCATGACCTGGCCTTCATCCCGGGAAGCCGCGGCCGCCCAATGGGCCTACGCCAAGATCCTCGAAAAACGGGGGAAAACGCGCCAAGCGTTTGATGCCTACCAGCTTCTGATGGAAAACTACCCCGGCCAGTTCCCCGACTACGACGCCGTACTTCGGCGACAATTCGAGATCGCCCAGCAGGTCATGACCACCCGCAAGGCCAAGTTCCTGTTTATGCCCGGATTCGAGGCCCCTGAACGTGCCATCCCCCTGTTCGAGAAGGTGATCCAGAATGGTCCCCGCTCCGTTCATGCGCCGGAAGCCCAGTTCCTCATCGGACAAGCCTACGAACAAAGCTTCCAGTACGAACTGGCCGTTGTCGCCTACATCGCCACCCTCCACCGGTACCCGCTCAGCCCGTTCGCAGAGTTGGCGGCCTTCGGGCGCGCCCGCGCCTTGCACGCCATCACCAAGGATTACCCGAACGATGCCCAGGCCCTGGACGAAGCCTGGGCCGGGGTCATGGTGTTCCTCCGAGCCTACCCCGATTCAGACCTGGCGGCGGAGGCCCGGACCATGCGCGATGAATTACTCGACCGCAAAGCCGACAAACTTTACAGTGTGGCCGATTACTACGACCGTATCGCCCGCCGTCCGCAGGCCGCACGGGAAAGTTACGAGCAGTTTGCCCGTCTCTTCCCCAATTCGGAGCAGACTCCGGGCGTTAAACGCCGTTTGCAGGAAATTACCGCCATCAAGGATCAACCACGCAAGCAGGATGAAGATGAAGAATAATCCGCACATCGCCCGCACCATATTGTTCGGCCTGGCCACCATTTCCCTGCTTCTCACCGGATGCGCCGGTTACCGCGTTGGCTCGATGTTACCCGGCGACGTCAAGACCGTGCATGTCCCAACCTTCATCAACAAGACAACCGAACCCTTGCTGGAACTCGACACAACCCAGGCCGTCATCGAGGAGTTCCAGCGCGATGGTTCGTTGAAAGTGGTTGCCGAGTCCGATGCCGATGCCATTCTGTCCGTGGTATTGACCGAATACCGCCTTGAGCCGGTCTCCTTCCGCAAGGATATCCGCACCGCCGCACAGCAGTACCGGGTCTTCATCGTGGCGAACATGGTGATGCGCCGCACCAGCGACCAGTCCGTTGTCGTCGAAACACCCCGCGTGGAAGGGAAGTTCGTGTTCGATGTTGTTGGCGACCTGACCTCCTCGAAGCTGACCGCCAACCCGCAGGCCGCCCGCGACCTCGGCTACAACATGGTCCAGCGCATGGTGGAATACTGGCCCTGATCAGGACCCCACCCATTCCTGGAAAACAAA
>CALBHI010000481.1 GCA_937894535.1 uncultured Verrucomicrobiota bacterium | reverse complement strand
ATCCATGTGGATACCGCCTTCTTTGATGCCGACCCCGAACTGGAGGAAGCGAATGCCCCGTTTGACGATGGCATGAAGTTCCGTCGCGCCCGCCTCGGCCTCCGCGGTACCCTGTACGAAAACACCGAATTCGTCGCCGAGTACGACTTCGCCGGCAGCACCGCATTCCGCAGCGTGTACATCGGCCTGAAGGAAGTGCCCGTGGTCGGCAATATCCGCGCGGGCCACATGATCGAACCGTTCGGCATGGAGGAACTCTGCAGCAACAACTTTATTTCCTTCATGGAGCGCGGCTATACCAGCGCCTTCACCCCGGTGGAGAATACCGGCCTGATGGTGTTCGACACCGCCGCCGGACAGCGGATGACCTGGGCCGTTGGCGTGTTCAAGGACACCGGTGCGCTCGGTGACTCCGTCAGCAACGAGGAGTTCGCCGTGACCGCCCGGTTGACCGGCCTCCCCTACGCGACGGAAAAGGGCCGCGAATACCTGCACCTCGGCTACAGCACCAGCTACCGCGGCCTTGGCGACACCGGCTACCGCGCCCGCGCCCGTCCCGAATCCAGCATCGCCCCGTTCGTCGTGGATACCAAGAACCTTGCCGCGGACTCCACCCTGCTGCAGGGCGTGGAAAGCATCCTGACCCTCAACCGCTTCTCCCTCCAGGGCGAATGGATGTTGTCCGCCGTGGACCTTGACGCCACCGAAAAAGCCCCCGCCTCCGATGCGGACTTCACCGCCTACTACATCGAAGCCAGCTGGTTCCTGACCGGTGAATACCGGCCGTATGTGCGCAAGGATGCCCTGCCGGGACGCGTCGTGCCGAACCGCAACGTGAGCAAGGGTTCCCTCTCCGGTGGTGCCTGGGAAATCGCCGCACGCTACAACACCATCGACCTGAATGATGGCGATGTGAACGGTGGCGAGATGGACTCGGTGGCCTTCGGCTTGAACTGGTACCTGAACCCGAACACCCGGGTGATGTGGAACTATGCGATGGCCGATGTCCAGGACGAAGGGGATGTGGACACGCTCGAGATGCGCGTTCAGATCGACTTCTGAGTAACCTGCGCGACCAGACCCTCGGCGCGGATCGGCACGAACGCCGCGTCAAGGGCCGGTCAACCCACCTGCGCCCAGACCGATCAGCGCCTCGAGCTTCAACGCCCCCAACACCAGCAGGGGCGATGTAATCAGGCTGGCCAGGGTCGTGACGACCACGCCCACCGAAGCCAATTGCCGATCCCGGTTGAACAACTGGGCAAACAGCGGTGCAGACACCGCGACCGGCATGCCGGCAATCATGTACAACAGCCAGCGGACCAACGGCGGTATCGGGCAACCGGCCCAGGCCGACCCCATGACCAGGGCGATCAGGATCAGCGGTGCCGTAACCAGACGGGTCAGGCAGAGCAGGGCGATTTCGCGCAGCATCCCTTCGCGCAGCGGAATCCGCTCACCCAGGTACAGGCCCAACGCAATGATCGATAACGGCACGGTGAGTCCGCCGATTCCGTGCAGCAGCGGATTCAACGCCACCAGCGACCAACCGGGCTTGCCCTCCACAAACGCGAGCGGAATCAACCCGAACGCCGTCAACAACCCCAGCGCAGCGGAAAGCACGCCGGGATTGAGCAGCATGTACCGCACGGCATGCGCACCCCGCAACGTGCCATGCAACAGCCAGATGCCGAGCGTCCATAACATGAACTGGGTCGGGATGTTGAACAGCACCAGCAGACGCACCGCATCGTCACCCCACATGGGACCAGCCAAGGCGAGCGGCAGGTAGATCCAATTCGGCAAGCCTACCATGAAGATGAAGGTGCGCTGCTCCGCGGTGCAACCGGACATGCGATGCACCATCCAACCCACCAGGCCGGATCCGATCAGGATGACCACCGCCCAGACATGGATGATCCAGTCCTGCAGCAGGATGCCGGCCTCCGGGGTGGCGGCGAGCCGATGGAACACCAGCACCGGGAAGAAGAACAGGATGACCGAACGGCTGAGCTGGTCCGTGCCCCGGTCCCCCACCAGTCCGGAACGGCGAATGCCCATGCCCATCATCAACAGGACGAAGATCGGCACGAGCGAGGAGAAAAACGCAGCATACAACTCATTCATCGTAAACTCCCATGCGGATCAACCGGCTTCCTGGCCCATGGACTTGCCGGCAATCCAACCGGTGGTCCAAGCGGACTGGAAATTGAACCCGCCGGTGACGCCATCAATGTCGAGGATTTCCCCGGCGAAATACAAGCCCGGGCATACTCGGCTCTGCATCGTGCGGAAGTCAACCTCGTCGAGACTCACCCCGCCGCAGGTCACGAACTCATCCTTGTTCATGCTTTTCCCGTCAACCGCAACCTCCATGCCGAGCAGGTCGCGTACCACGGCATCCATGCCCGTCCGCGAAAACTGGTTCCACGGGACCGTCGCCTCCACACCCGCACCGTGCAGCAAGGCCTGCCACAACCGCTGGGGTATCTTCCAGGGGTTCCACGCGGCGATGGCTTTTTTCGGATGCTCACGGCGGGCTTGCTGGATCTCCTCGCGCACCCGGTGTTCGTTGGCTCCGGGAAGCCACTGCACCCGCAAGGTGAACCGGTAATCGAGATCGGCGAGCCGGGCGGCACCCCAGGCGGACAGCTTGAGGATGGCCGGTCCGCTGAGCCCCCAATGGGTGATGAGCAGAGGTCCCCGTTGGGACAGGTTGATCGCGGGCACGGACACGACCGCCTCCGGCACGCTGATGCCGGCCAGGTTGGCTAGCCGCGGGTCTTCGCAATCAAAACTGAACAACGAGGGCCGCAGAGGGTTGATGGTGTGTCTCAGCCTTTCCACGAGTTGGAATACCCCGGAGTTCTGATTGCCCCCGGTGGCGATCAACAAACGGTCCGCCGTCAGGGTCTCGCCGTTGGTCAAGCCGAGGTGGAACCGGCGGAATTCGACCCCGACCGAGGACAGGCCGCACCGGGTACGGACCTCGACACCGGCCGCTTGGGCCTCGCGCAACAGACATCCGGTGATGGTGGACGACTGGTCGGTCACCGGAAACATGCGGCCATCCGGCTCGGTCTTCAACGCGACGCCGCGTTCCTCGAACCAGCGCACGGTGTCACGCGGTTGCCAGCGGTGGAACGGACCGAGCAGCTCGCGGGATCCGCGCGGATAATGCGTGACCAGACGGGCCGGATCAAAACACGCATGGGTCACATTGCACCGGCCGCCGCCCGAGATGGTGACCTTGGCCAGCAGCTCGGGACTTTTCTCCAACAACACCACCCGGCAGTCGGGAATGCTCTCCGCGCAGGTGATCGCCGCGAAAAAACCGGCCGCACCACCCCCGGCTACCGCGATCGTGAAGGAAGGCTGCATGCGGTTCGTTGAATATGCGCAAACGCGATGGATCAGGACTTGGTGGCGCCAGCCTTATCGAAGAGGTCGCGGATGCTCCCGATCGAACCGAGGATGGCCGTAGCCTCGTACGGCATGTACACGACCTTGTTCCCTTCGCCGCTGACCATGTGCTTCAGGGTCTCGACGTATTTCACCGCGATCAGGTACTTGGTCGGGTCCACCCCGCCACCCACGGACTGGGCGATACGCTGGATGGCCGCCGCCTCGGCCTCGGCCATCATCTGCACGGCACGGGCTTCGCCCTCGGCGCGCAAAATCGAAGCCTGCTTTTCACCTTCCGCCTTGTTGACCTCTGC
>CALBHI010000480.1 GCA_937894535.1 uncultured Verrucomicrobiota bacterium | reverse complement strand
CGGCGTGGTGCTCGGCCTCGTGCTCGCCCGCACCACCGGCTGGCTGTTCCTCGACCCGCTCTGCGCCATCGCCGTCGCCCTCAACATCATCTACTCCGGCTACCGCCTGATCCGCCGCAGCGTCACCGGCCTGATGGATGAGGCCGATCCCGCCATCCAGCAACGGCTGCAGGAACTCCTCGACCGCGCCTGCGCCGCACGCAGCATCAGCCACCACCGCCTGCGCCAGCGGTTCAACGGCGTCGCCTACGACGTGGATGTCCACCTGCTCTTCCCCGACCACATGACCATCGTCGAAGCCCACCGCATCGCCACCGAAATCGAGCAAGCCATTGCTACCGAATTAAAAGCCGCCGCCGAAGTGACCACCCACCTCGAGCCGCACGACGATCATTTGAACATCCACCCGGATGACCGTGTCGAAGGCCGCCAAACCTGAGGGGAACCTGATGAAACCGATGAAACTGTTCGCGCTCGTGACGCTGTTGGCCGCCGCTCCGTTGCTCGCCCAGGAGCCGCCACCGCCGGATATTGATCCGTTTGCCTACCCGGCCTGGGGCGCCACCGAACACCCCGATGGCACCGTCACCTTCGCCCTGCACGCACCCGGTAAACAGTCGGTCGCGCTGATCGGCGACTTCAACGACTGGAAACCCGACGACCATGCCCTCACCGCCGATGCCGACGGAACCTGGTCGATCACCATCCCGCTCACCCCCGGCACCTACCGCTACCAGTACCTGGTGGACGGATCGCTGCTCATCGCCGATCCCTATTCCCGCGACGTCACCTGGCAGAAACCCGATGGCACCGAGTACTGGCGCCAGGAACGCGCCTTCACCGTGCTGGAGGTCGGCGCCGCCCCGTTCGCCTGGACCGCCACCAACTACGTGCGCCCCGGCCTCGACAACCTCGTCGTGTATGAATTCCACCTCGAGGATTTCCTCAACGGCGCCCTCGGCTTCACCGGCATGATCGCCCGCCTCGACTACATCAAGGACCTCGGCTTTACCGGCATCGCCCCGATGCCCTTCACAGAATTCACCGGTTCAAAAAGCTGGGGCTACAACCCCGCCTTCCACTTCGCTCCCGAAACCTCCTACGGCACCCCGACCGAGCTGAAGCAACTCATCGACGCCGCCCACCAGCGCGGCCTCGCCGTGGTTCTCGACCTTGTCCTGAACCACATGGACCAGAACAGCGCGCTTTACCAACTCTACGGACAGGACTATGCCGCCTCGCCGTTCTTCCGTTTCTTCGAGGGCGAGAACTGGGGTTTCCCTGACATGGAACAGCAGCACCCGGCGATGAAACGCTACGCCGCCGACGTGATCCGCTTCTGGCTCACCGAATACCGCATCGATGCCATTCGCTACGACGCCACCCGCTTTACCGAGTGGAGCGGCTACAACGACTGGGGCGCGGGCTGGTTCGCCTGGGTCGGCAAGCAGGTCGATCCCGCCTCGATCCACATCGCCGAACACATGCCCTCCGACCCGAACCTGATCAACCAGACCGAGCAGGACACCTGCTGGCACGATTACTTCCGCTGGCGCATGCGCGACATGATCGAACACGGCCATCTCGACCGGAATGAATTCGAAAACATCATGCAGCCCCTGCGCCTCGGCTTCACCAACGCCCTCCAGCGCATGGCCTATACGGAGAGCCACGACGAGGAGCGCGTGATGTTCGAATTGAAGCAACGCGGCTTCTCCGGACCGGAACGCGAAGCCCGCGCCATCATGTCCCTCGCCATGACCCTGACCGCCCCCGGCCAGGCGATGGTCTACTCCGGCCAGGAATTCGGCGAGGCCACCCGCAAGTTCGTCGGCGAAAACCCGCTGCAGTGGCACCTGCTGGAAACGGAAACCGGCAAGGCCATCCACGAAGCCACCCGCAAACTGGTCACCCTGCGCACCACCCATCCCGCCCTCCAGCGCGGCGACATCACGTTCCTGCACCACAACCAACCGCAGGACATGACCGCCTTCCGCCGCGACGCCGACGGCCAGTCCGTGATCGTCGCCGCCAACTTCGGCCGGGGCGCGAACACCATGGACATCTTCTTTGAAGGCACCTGGTCCAACCTCCTCACCGGAGCCTCGTTCACCGAAAGCGGCGCCTATACCCGCGCCGTGGCGCTCCAGCCCGGCGAGGCCGCCGTTTTCGTGAAAACCTCCGATGAGGGTGCCGGTCCCCGCTGACCGCACGTGACTGCACCGTTGCAGGACGGGGCGGGCGCTGGTAGGGTATGCCCATGGTAACCAGCCCCGTCCGTCCAGACAGCTTCGCCTCCGTGCCCATGCAGTGGGTGGGCCCGATCTCCGTCGTCCACCCCGAACTGACCGGGCTGTTCGAGGTCCCGCTGGCCACCTACGAATCGCCCCTGTGGCCGTCCGTGGACCGCGGTGCCCGCGTGACCAAGGCCGGCGGCGGCCTCCACCTCGCCGTCGTCGATGAACGCATGACCCGCTCCGTCGTCGTCGAAGCCTACAGTGCGCAGGAAGCGATCGCCGCCCGCGACTTTGTCCTCGCCCATGAAGAGGACCTCGCCGCGGTCACCCGCACCACCAGCCGCTTCGCCCGCCTGAAAGACATCCACAGCCAGATCGCCGGCAATCTGCTCTATCTGCGCTTTGCCTTCGACACCGGCGACGCTTCCGGCCACAACATGGCCACCAAGGCCGCCGACGCCCTGCTCCGCTGGCTGCTCGAACGCCGCCCCGAACTCGCCTATGTCTCGATCTCCGGCAACCTCTGCAGCGACAAGAAGCCCTCCGCGATCAACGGCATCCTCGGCCGCGGCAAGTACGTCGTCGCCGAGATGCGCCTGTCCCGCGACCTCTGCCGCCGCTTCCTGAAAACCACCCCGGAAAAGATCGCCGACCTGAACCTGAAGAAAAACCTGATCGGCACCCTGCTCGCCGGCGGCCTGCGCGCCGCCAACGCCCACTTCGCGAACATGCTGCTCGGCTTCTACCTCGCCACCGGCCAGGATGCCGCGAACATCGTCGAAGGCTCGCAAGGGCTCGTCCACGCCGAAGTCCGCAACAACGAACTCTACTTCTCCGTGACCTTGCCGAACCTGATCGTCGGCACCGCCGGCAACGGCAAGGACCTCCCCTTCGTGCGTGAAAACCTGCAGCGCATGGGCTGCCTCGAGGACCGCGCCCCCGGCGCCAATGCCCGCCGCCTCGCCCTGCTCGCCGCGGCCACCGTGTGGTGCGGCGAACTCTCCCTGCTCGCCGCCCAGACCAATCCGGGCGAACTGATGAAGGCGCACGAGAAACTCGAACGCGCGAAATCCTCTACCTAACCGGCGGACCCACCGTGGATGACGAAAAACAGGCGGTGAAGGCCGCGGAACTCACCAACGACCGCAAGGTCCAGCACATCGCGATCATCAACGAGGACCGCGAGACCGACCGGCGCAAACACTACTTCGACGAGATCCGCCTGACCCACCGCGCCCTGCCCGAGATCGCCCTCGACGCGGTGGACCCCTCGGTGACCTTCCTCGGTAAACGCCTGTCCTTCCCGCTGCTGATCTCGTGCATGACCGGCGGCTCGCACGATACCGTGCGCACCATCAACCGCAACCTCGCCCTCGCCGCCGAAGCCGAACAGGTCGCTATGGGCGTCGGCTCGCAACGCGTCCTGTTCACCACCCCCGAAGCCCGCGCCAGCTTCGCCCTCCGCACCCACGCCCCGACCGCCGTGCTGCTCGGCAACCTCGGCGCGGTGCAACTGAACGAAGGGTTTGGTATCGCCGAGGCCCGCACCGCCGTGGATGTGCTCGGCGCCGACGCGCTGGTCTTCCACCTGAACCCGCTGCAGGAAGCGGTGCAGCCCGAAGGCGACACGAACTTCGCCGGCCTCGCCGAAAAGATCGGCACCGTCGCCCGCGCCCTCGCCCCTTGTCCGGTTGTGGTGAAAGAAGTCGGGGCCGGCCTCTCCCCCACCGATGCCCGCTTGCTCGTCAACCAGGGCATATGTTTCCTCGATGTCGCCGGCAGCGGAGGCACCTCGTGGAGCCGCATCGAACACCACCGCCAGGAAGAGGGCGGCACCGACATCGGCCTGCTTTTCCAGGACTGGGGCATCCCTACCCCGGTCGCCCTGATGGACCTCGCCCCGCTCCGCCCCGGCGTGACCCTGATCGCCTCCGGCGGCATCCGTTCCGGCATCGACATGGCCAAGAGCGTCGTGCTCGGCGCCAGCCTGGCCGGCCTCGCCTCCCCGTTCCTCCGTCCGGCGATGGAATCCGCCGACGCCGTGCGTGCGGTCATCCGCCGCCTGCGCCGCGAGTTCACCACCGCCCTGTTCCTGCTGGGCGCCGCGACCGTCGCGGATGTCCACGGCCGCGATGATCTGATACGGTGTTCACCATGGAAAAAATAAACGTCGGCATCGATGCCCTCAGCTTCTACACCTCGCGGTACTTCCTCGACCTGAAGACCCTCGCCGAAGCCCGCGGCACCGACTACAACAAGTACGCCACCGGCCTCGGCCAGGAGAAGATGGCCATCCCGCCACCCGACGAGGACATCGTGACCATGGCCGCGAACGCCGCGCGGCCCATCGTCGAGAAAGAAAACCTCGAGAACCTAGAACTGCTGCTCTTCGCCACCGAGTCCGGCATCGACCAGTCCAAGGCCGGCGGCATCTTCGTGCACGGCCTGCTCAACCTCCCCAAACGCTGCCGCGCCGTCGAACTGAAGGAAGCGTGCTACGGCCAGACCGCCGGCCTCCAGCTCGCCCTCGCCATGGTCCAGCGCAACCCGCACGCCAAGGCCCTGGTCATCGGTACCGACATCGCCCGCTACGAACTCGGCAGCCCCGGCGAACCCACCCAGGGCTGCGGCGCCGTGGCCATGCTGGTCAGCGCAAACCCTCGGTTGATGGTCATCGACCGCGAGGCCGGCCTGTTCACCGACGACGTGATGGACTTCTGGCGTCCGAACTACCGCGACCAGGCCGTCGTCGACGGCAAGTACTCGACCCGCGTCTACCTGAACGCGCTGATCGAAACCTGGAAACAATACGCCGAACGCTCCGGCCGCACCTACCACGACATCGACCGCTTCTGCTACCACCTCCCCTTCACCAAGATCGCCGTGAAAGCCCAGGAACGCCTGGCCAAGCACAACAACATCACCCTCACCGAAGACCAGGCCGAAGCGCTGATCGGCGATGCCCTCCGCTACAACCGCATCACCGGCAACAGCTACTCCGCCTCGCTGTGGGTCGGCCTGAACTCCCTGCTTGACCACAGCGCGACCGACCTCGCCGGCAAACGCGTCGGCCTCTACAGCTATGGGTCCGGTTGCGTGGCCGAGTACTTCAGCGGCGTCGTCCAGCCCGGCTACCGCCAGCACATCCGCGCCGCCGCCCACCAGACCATGCTAAACGACCGCACCGAGTTGACGTTTCAGCAGTATGAGGACATATTCAATTTGCGCTTCCCCACCGACGGGGGAGACCATAGATTTGCCCAATACCGGACCGGGGCCTTCCGCCTCGCCGGGGTGAGCCAGCATAAGCGGCTCTACGAACGGACGATATGAAAGCCATTGCGCCGGGAAAATTGATTCTGAGCGGGGAACACGCCGTCGTCTTCGGACGCCCGGCGCTGGCCATGGCCATCGACCGCTCCGCCCAATCCATCATCACCGCCACCCCCGGCGACCTCGTTTCGTTCAACCTGGTGGATTTCCAGTCGACCGACTCCTTCACCCTGCGCGCCCTGCGCGACATGCGCCAGCGCGTGTTGCGCAACTACCGCCTGTTTCTCGACGGCGAACTCGGCATCCGCGATG
>CALBHI010000479.1 GCA_937894535.1 uncultured Verrucomicrobiota bacterium | reverse complement strand
AGGTCTGCAAGGACGGCAACCTCGCCTCCGGCCGCAGCATCATGAGCCTGTTGACCCTGGAAGGGTATTGCGGTTCGACCTTGAAGGTGTCCGCGACGGGCCCCGATGCCGACGAGGCACTCGAGGCCATCGGCGATCTCATCAAAAACAAGTTTTTCGAGGACTAGGCAGGCGCCATGGACCAACCGGCCGCCAAGGAAATCATGCTCAAGGGCATCGGCGTCTCGTCGGGCGTGGCCACCGGCCCGGTGTTCCTGCTGACCACCGAGGCCGAGGACCGGGTGGTCGAACGCGATATCGTCGAAGATGAAATCGCCCGCGAGATCGCCCGCTTCGAGGAGTCGCTGATCGCGACCCGCCACCAAATCCACGAGATCCAGAAACAGGTCGAGGCCGCGCTCGGTCCGGAAAGCGCCAGCATCTTTGATGCCCATTTGCTCGTCGTCGATGACCGCGCCCTCGTCGAGGAAGTCATCCGCGGCCTGAAGGTCCACAAGAAAAACGTCGAGACCGTCTTGCGCATGGTCGCCGACCGCTATGCCGAGGCGTTGCTGAAGGTGCAGGACGATTACCTGCGCGAGCGTGCGGTGGACGTGAAGGACGTGACCCGCCGCATCCTGCGCAACCTGTCCGGCGCGAGCAGCACCAGCCTCGCCCAGTTGACCACGCCGCACATCCTCGTCGCCAACGACCTGGCCCCCTCCGAGGCCGCCACCCTCGACAAGACGAAGATCCTCGGGTTCGCCACCGATCTCGGCAGTCCGACCTCGCACACCGCGATCATGGCCCGCGCCCTTGGCATTCCCGCCGTGGTCGGCATGCATGATATCAGCGTGCGCGTGACCAGCGGCGAACCGTTGCTGATTGATGGCAACACCGGCGTGGTGATGATCCATCCCTCCCACGAAGCACTCGAGCGTTACGGCAAGGTCGAGGCCTCACGCCGCGTGATCCTCAACCAGCTGGAGGAGCTCAAGTCGCAACCCGCCGAAACACGCGATGGCTACGCGGTCGCCTTGTCGTGCAACATCGAGTTGCCCGCCGATGTCGAGATGGTCCGCCGCGTCGGTGGCTCCGGCGTGGGACTGTTCCGCACCGAATACCTGTACCTCGCCCAGAAGGGACTGCCCACCGAGGACGACCAGGCCGCCATCTACCAGCAGGTCGCCTCCGACCTCGCCCCCGGTCCGGTGGTCATCCGCACCCTCGACCTCGGCGGCGACAAGTTCCTCTCGCAGCTCAAGACCCCGGCCGAGATCAATCCCTTCATGGGGTGGCGGGCCATCCGTTTCTGTCTCGCCCAGCCGGAGATCTTTAAGACCCAATTGCGGGCCATCCTGCGCGCCAGCACCAACGAGAACGTCAAGATCATGTACCCGATGATCAGCAACCTCGACGAGTTGCTGCGCGCGAACCAGTTGCTCGACGAATGCAAACTCGAGCTCGACGCGAAGAAGATCCCGTTTAACCCGGAGATCGACATCGGCATCATGATCGAAGTCCCCTCCGCCGCGCTGACCGCCCACCTGCTCGCCCCGCATGTCCGCTTCTTCAGCCTCGGCACCAATGACCTCGTCCAGTACACCCTGGCCGTGGACCGGGTGAACGAACGCATCGCCTACCTCTACGAACCGACCCACCCGGCCATCCTGCGCCTGATCAAGAACACCATCGATGTCGGCCATGAACACGGCATCTGGACCGGAATTTGCGGCGAAATGGCCGGAAATCCGCTGCTGGTACCCCTGTTGATCGGCCTCGGGGTGGACGAATTCAGCGTCAGCCCCAGTTCGGTCCTGGTGGTCAAGGATGTCATCCGCAAGCTCCGCTATTCCCAGGCCGAGGAGTTGGCCGAGGCCGTCCTGGCCTCCGGAACAGGCTCCGACGTCATGTCCCGTTGCCGCAACCTCGTCCGGGACATCGCTCCAGAAATTCTTGAATTGGTCAGTTGAAAAAGGCATTATCCGCCGCTTAAACCAGATAGGGAGATCCCGTATGTCGATCAGTAACTTTGTCTTCACGTCCGAGTCGGTGACCGAAGGTCATCCGGATAAATTGTGCGATGGCGTATCCGACGCGATTGTCGACGCCTTTCTCTCCCAAGATCCGAATAGCCGTATTTCCTGCGAAACCCTTGCCAATACCGGCATTATCATCGTCGCCGGCGAAATCACCACCGTTTCGCCCGCCGGCGAGATCCTGCGCGTGG